>JALWHQ010000160.1 GCA_026983525.1 Anaerolineae bacterium
ACCTCTGCCTTGCCTGAAAAGATGCCTTCCGTTGTTAAGGTGCCACCCCCTTGATGGGGTATGCTTTCTTCAGACTTTTGGGGTATGACATTACCGGATCTTACAACGAATTACGCATTACGAATTACGCATTACGACCTGACAACCTTCGCCGCTTCGAGACTGCCAATACTCCCACGCTCAGAGCGGGATGTTCCCGTGCTTCTTCGGCGGGTTGGTGTCCCGCTTGTTGCGCAGCATTTCCAGCGCGTTGATGAGCCGAGGCCGGGTTTCGTGCGGCTCGATCACGTCGTCGATGAAGCCACGGGATGCCGCGATGTACGGGTTGGCAAATTTGGCCCGATACTCGGCTACGAGGCGGGCCTTCTCCGCCTCGGGGTCTTCGGCCTGGGCAATCTGCTTGCGGAAGATGATGTTCACCGCGCCCTCCGGGCCCATGACCGCGATTTCCGCCGAGGGCCAGGCGAAGTTGATGTCCGCGCGCAGGTGCTTGGAGGACATCACGTCATACGCGCCGCCATAGGCCTTGCGGGTGATGATCGTGACTTTGGGCACAGTTGCTTCCGCGTAGGCATACAACAACTTGGCCCCATGACGAATTATACCACCGTGCTCCTGCGCGGTTCCAGGCATGAAGCCGGGCACATCCACAAAGGTGACGATGGGTATGTTGAACGCGTCACAAAAGCGCACGAAGCGTGCGGCCTTCACGCTGGCATCGATGTCCAATACCCCTGCCAGCACTGCCGGCTGATTGGCCACGATACCCACCGATTGCCCCCCCAGGTGAGCAAACCCCACGATGATGTTCTGGGCGAAGTGTTCATGCACTTCAAAGAATATCCCATCATCTACCACCCTGCGTATGATCTCCTTCATATCGTAGGGCTTGGTGGGGCTGTCGGGGATGATGCTGTCCAGTTCGGGGTCGGTGCGCAACGGGTCGTCCGATGTGGGCCGCATAGGTGGGTCTTCCAGGTTGTTCTGGGGCAGGTAGGAAAGCAGCGTCTGGGCCAGGAAGATGGCGTCTTCCTCGTTTTCGGCCGCGAAGTGGGCCACCCCTGACTTGGTCGCGTGCACCCAGGCTCCTCCCAGTTCATCGAAAGAGACTTCCTCGTGGGTGACCGCCTTGACGACCTCGGGTCCGGTGATGAACATGTAGGAGGTGTTCTTGACCATGATGATGAAGTCGGTGATGGCCGGGGAGTAGACCGCACCGCCCGCGGCCGGCCCCATGACGATGGAGATCTGGGGGATGACGCCTGAGGCCAGGGTGTTGCGCAGGAAGATGTCCGCGTATCCGGCCAGGGAGATAACGCCTTCCTGAATACGCGCCCCGCCGGAATCGTTGATCCCAATGATGGGCGCGCCGTTTTTCATCGCCAGATCCATGACCTTGCAAATCTTCTCCGCGTGCGCCTCGCCCAAGGACCCGCCCAGCACGGTGAAGTCCTGGGAAAAGACGTAAACCAGGCGGCCGTTGATAGTACCGTAGCCGGTGACCACACCGTCACCCAGGAATTTCTGCTTGTCCAGGCCGAAGTCGGTGGTGCGATGGGTGACGAACATGTCCAGTTCGCGAAAACTCCCCCGGTCAAGGAGGAGTTCGAGGCGCTCGCGCGCGGTTAGTTTCCCCTTGGCATGCTGTTTGGCGATCCGCTCGGGCCCGCCGCCCATGCGGGCTTGTTCGCGCAGTTTGCGCAATTGTTCGATCTTTGGGTCAGTCATGAATTGCTCCTGAAAACAGGATTGGCTCTTTGAAATCAGAGATTAGAGATTGGAGATTGAAAAATGACAATAATCCCAATCGCCCAGGGGCGTTCGGCCAACGTGCAGAGAGGGGCGTACAGACGAAGCACTCCGCTTCGTCTTATGTTCAGCGCCCGTTCGCTCATAGTCGGCTGCTCCTTGCGAAACTGTGGACGATGTCTATCCCTCTCCATCGTCCATCGTCCGTGGCCCACCGTCCAATCTTCGTATTGGCACACCGCCCACCATCGCGCCCGGCGGAACGTCCTTGTTCACCAGACTCATGGCGCTGACAATCGCGCCGTCGCCGATGACCACGCCGGGCAGGATGGTGCAATTAGCGCCGATGGTCACGTTCTTGCCGATGACCACAGGGCCACGCCGCCACTCATCTCGCAAGTATTCATGCCCCAGGATCACCGTGTTGTAGCCGATGATGGTGTTGTCCCCGATGGTAATCTCCTCAGGAAAGAAAATGTCCATCATCGCCATCAGCCCAACCGACACATGCTTCCCCACCTTGATGCCCACCAGCCGATAGAGCACGTTCTTCAGCCAGAGGGAGGGGAGGAAGCGGCAGGTGTAGATGATGATAAAGTTGAATACCACCCGCAACGGGTTGACCGTCTTCGCCCAGTGCTGGAGCGAATTGCGCTGGTCTGGGCTTCTGGTAATCGTCAACCGTGCCTGACGGTTCATCCTCGCAGCACCTTATAGGGGCAGAGTTCCGAGGTCTGTGAGACTTCGGAACTCTGCCCCCTGGTTGGGTACGGCATGTAATGTTCTATCCTTGAAGCGCGTATTTATCGTGCTGTTCCGACATATCCTCTGGTCCTTCGAACATCAGGTCCTGTAGATCTTCTAATCGTAGTACACCATTTTTCTTCTTTCGCCGCAGTAAGAGTTCGCTCACAAATACTTGGATCTCTTCCAGGTCTTTCTCATCCAGTTGCTCTAACTCGGCTAACACGCGCTCCTTGCTCACGGAGTCCAACATCCCCAACCTCCCTCGACTTTCAACCTTCAACCCTTAATCCGCAATACAATCTTCCCCTTCTGCTCTCCCCGCAGCATGCGCTCGAGGGCCTGACGGTACTCCTCCATCGGCCAAATGCTATCCACGGGTGGGTCGACCCGCCCTTCGAAGACCGCGCGCATGGCCGCGCGAAACTCGCTCTGCGACCCCATGGTCGACCCCACGATGCTGATTTGTTTCCAGAAGATGAGGCGGATGTCCGCGTTGCTGCGCGAGCCCGTGGTCGCGCCCACCGTCACCACGCGACCGCCCTTGGCCAGCGCGCGCAAACTGTACGGGAACGTGGCCTCGCCCACGTTGTCCACCACCAGGTCCACCCCGCGTTTGCCCGTGTCCCGATACACCTCCTTCCACCATTCCTGCTCCCGATAATCGTACACCACATCCGCGCCCAGGTCGCGCGCGAACTGTACTTTCTCCGGCCCGCCCGCGGCCACGTACACGAACGCGCCCGCCATCTTCGCCAGTTGGATGGCCACGCTGTTCACGCCGCCGCCCGCGCCCACCACCAGCACCCGCTCGCCCGCGCGCAGGCCGGCGCGGGTGAAGAGCATACGCCAGGCAGTGAGGTACACCAGGGGCGCGGCCGCGGCCTTTTCCAGGGGGAAATCATCGGGCACGCGCACCAGGTTGCGCGCGGGGACCGCCACGTACTCCGCGTACACACCCGGAAAGTGCTCGCCCAGGATACCGTACTCGACGCACAGGCTGTGCTCTCCCCGCTCGCACCACTCGCAGCGGTTGCACCACTTACCCGGGTTGGCGACCACCCTGTCGCCCACCTCCCAGCCCGACACCTCCGACCCCAGGGCCACGATTTCACCGGCCATGTCCGACCCCAGAATGTGAGGCATGGTCAATTCCAGTCCCTTCCACCCGCGGCGCACCCAGTCGTCCAACCGATTCAGCGCCGCGTAGTGAACCTGCACCACCACCTCGTCCGGTCCCGGGGTCGGCTCGGGCACATCGAGCACCTGCAGGACATCGAGGCTTTCACTGTGTTCGTAGAAGCCGACGGCGCGCATGGGATGGACCTCGCAATAATGAGTGATGCATGATGCGTAATTCGTAATGCGTAATCTGTGGTCCACGGTTACGCATTGCGCATTACGCATTACGCATTCTCAAAAACTCCCCCTCAACCCCAACACCTGCCGCGCGATGACCAGCCGCTGGATCTCGCTGGTGCCCTCGTAGATCTCGGTGATCTTGGCGTCGCGGAAGTAGCGCTCCACGGGCAACTCCTTGCTGTACCCCATGCCGCCGTGGATTTGTACGGCCTGATGGGTGCAGAACATGGCCGTCTCGCTGGCGAAGAGTTTGGCCATGCTGGCCTGCAGCGTGTAGCGCTCGCCCGTCTTCTTGGCCCGCTCTTTCGCCATGGCCGCGCTGTAAATGAGGCCGCGCGAGGCTTCGATGCGTGTTTTCATGTCCGCAATCTTCCACTGGATGCCCTCGAACTCACCGATCTTGTGGCCGAAGGCCTCGCGCTCGCGCGCCCAGTTGATAGATGCGTCCAGCGCGGCTTCGGCTACACCCAGGGCCTGGGCCGCAATGCCGATGCGCCCCGCGTCCAGGATGGCCATGGCAATCTTGAAGCCCTGCCCCGGCTCGCCCAGCACGTTCTCCACAGGTACTTTCATGTCCTCGAAGAAAAGTTCGCAGGTGGCGCTGGCCCGAATGCCCAGTTTGGGCTCCACCTTGCCGCGGATAAGGCCGGGGGTGTCGCCCTCAACGATGAAGGCGGTAATGCCGCGGTGGCGCTTCTCCGGTTCGGTCATGGCAAAGAGGATGAAGTAGTCGGCCACGGGGCCGCTGGTGATCCACGACTTGCGGCCGTTGATGATGTAGTGAGTGCCGTCGTCGCTGAGCACCGCGCGCGTCTTCATGTTCGCGGCATCCGAACCGGACTGGGGCTCGGTGAGCGCGTACGCGGCCACGGCCTGTCCGCTGGCCACAGGCGCCAGGTACTTCTGCTTCTGCTCCTCGGTGCCGAAGGTAAGGATGCCGTGACAGTACAGGGAGTTGTTGACGGACATGATGGTGCTCACGGCCACGTCCGCTTTGGCCACTTCTTCCATGGCGAGGACGTAGGAGAGGGTGTCGAGTCCGGCGCCGCCGTACTCCTCGGGCACTTCGATGCCCATCAGGCCCAGTTCGCCCATCTTCTTGATGACCGGCATGGGAAATTCGCCCGTTTCGTCGTAATGGGCGGCAACAGGCGCGATCTCCTTCTGGGCGAACTCGCGAACCGTATCTCGAATCATGCGGTGCTCTTCGTTGAGCAAGAACTCCATCGTCGCTCCTCCTCTGTTGATGGTCATCCGTTAACGAGCCGGTTATGGAGGGTGGGAGGAGGGGAGGTTTTTCTGGGCGATGGACTTCGCCCGTCGCCCAGAAAAACCCTTCTCTCCCACTCTTCCCATACGGCCACCTCGCAAAGACAAAGTTTTGTCGGTCAACCGGTCAGGGCAGCAATGTGGGACACACGCCTTCCGGTCGGGATGGGAGCAGGCCGGGCACGGGGTAGGCGTTCAAGTCCGGGATCAGGTTGGCATGGTCGCGCGCCTCCTCGATCGCGGCCTGACACGCAGCCGCCATGTCCCCCGACGCCTGATACGCGTCCCACCAGGCCTGGACGATATCGCCCCACAAGGCCCGTGCTTCGGCATCCTGCATCAGCGCCTGCACCGCGGCCCCGGCGTCTTCCTGCTGCCCATTGTATGCATGGGCCAGGGCCAGGTGGAAATAGGCCAGCCCCTTTAGTAGGGCCTCCTCCTGCTCGCGGCCCTTCCCTTCCTTACAAAGGGTGAGGGAGGAATCCTCGAGCGCCCCTGTGAACCGCTCGATGGCGCGCTCCCACCCGTAGCGTGGGCCCGTCAGTAGGGCGACCTCTGCCTCGTGCAGGGCGTAGCGCAAGCATTGCGTGCCCTCGTAGACCACGTCGTACAGGCGGTACGGCGCGCCCGCGTCCGACGTCCAGATGAACTCGCGCGCGGGCACCTCCGCGGCTGTGACCGCGGCGGGCAGTTCCTCGTGCACGACCAACTCATCCCCGCTCCCGGGCGCGCGTTCCTCGAAAGAGACGCGCGCGTCATGCGCGACCGGCTGGCCGTCCATCCAGTCCTTGTACTCGCCGTCCAGCCACGTGTACACGTAGACCTGAACAACGCACGGCTCCCCTTCTGCCTTGCACTGGCGTTGCGTCCAGGCCACATCCCCCGCACCGTCCTGGTTCAAATCCTCGAGGGCTAGAAGGGTCACCTCGCCCGCGAAGCGTTTCTCGAACACCGGCTTGAATGCGCCATCCTTCTGGTGTAGGGCCACCACCACCCCCTGCGCCTGGGG
>JALWHQ010000161.1 GCA_026983525.1 Anaerolineae bacterium
GGCGAGGGGAGAGTGGCCGCACGCGCGATGGTGGGGGTACTCGTCTGGGGTTGCTGCTGAGTAGCGGCTATGGGCCAGCCGCGCCAGAGCGACAGCCCCCCCAACACCGTCACGAGTACTCCCAGGAGGGTCCTCCGAACAACGGACGTGTGTGCGCGAACGATCTGTCCGATTCGCCTTCTCATGCCCTATCCCGGTTGCAAGTCAAGAGTTACTCAGCCGATATGTGCGCGAGGGTGATGGACAACCTCTTCATTCTCGTCCCGCAATCCAAGTTGGAGGCTCTCGTCCTTCCTATCCTCGGAGAGCCAAGCCCTTGTGTCCTTATCTCAAATACCCAATACCCGATATCCAATATCCGATGCCCAACACCCCATATCCAACACTTACCCCCACAAGGTCGGCGAAAGATGCGTTACATGATACTACTCGGCCCTCTTGGCAAGGAAACCCGGTGGGTGTGCAGGTTGTGCAAACGTTTGCTCACAATTTGACGCGCGCGGCGCGCGCGGGTACAATCCCCCTACGTGCAAACGCTTGCACGCCTTGAAAACCCACATCCCCGGGAGGCGCACATGCCCATATCCCTGCGCGATGTCGCCGAGAAAGCCGGAGTAAGTGTGGCCACAGCCTCGCGCGCCCTGGCCGACCACCCCCGCATCAGCGAGGCGACCAAGGCCCGCGTACGCCGCGCCGCGGAGGAACTCGGCTACACCCCCAGCGCGGTCGCCCGCAGTCTGGTCAAGCGGGAAACCCGCACCCTGGGCGTGGTGACCACGACGGTCACCGATCCCTACGCGGCAGAGGTCGTGCGTGCGGTGGAAGACGCGGCCGAGGCCGCGGGCTATACCCTTATTCTTGTCGCCTCCCACGGCGTCCCCCGTCGGGAGGTGAGCGGCATTCGCATGCTGTACGAGCGTCGCGTGGATGCCATTATCGTCATCTCCTCTCGCGGCACCCACCTGTATGAAAGCATCTTGCCCACCCTGGATGTGCCCCTTGTGCTCATCAACGGCCGGCTCCCCCACCCCAAAGTGCGCTCGGTGCGCGCGGACAACCGGCAGGGCATGCGCCTGGCCACGGAGTACCTGCTCGACCTCGGCTACCAGCGCATTGCCTACATTGGCGGTCCCACCCAGGGGCGATCCGCGCAGGAAAGGGTGCAAGGCTACATGGAAGCCCTGGAAGCCGCGGGTATCCCGCCCCATCCCGACGTGATCTTTCCCGGCGAGGGGCGGGATACCCG
>JALWHQ010000162.1 GCA_026983525.1 Anaerolineae bacterium
CCCCACCCCCACCCCGACGCCAGCCTACTGGCTGGTTACGGGCCTCCTGTATGACGCCACGAAAGGCCAGGACACAGGCATCGCCGGGGGGACGATTACCACCACGCTGGGATGGGGTGGCCCCCAATTGGTGGCGCGCTCGGACACCCACGGGCGCTTTGCCCTGGCCGGTTACGGCCCCGACGAGGGTCCCCTGTATTACGAGGCCAGCGCGCCCGGCTATCTCCCGGTTAAGGGAGAAGAGCCCTCCACACGCCCCCGACGCTACACCCTTATGATAGGGCTGCACCCCGTGCAGCGCCGCCATTACCTCCCTCTGGTCGAACAACATTAAGTATGTGGACATATCTCGACGATAGACGATGGACGGCCCCTGTCTATCATCTGGCATCCCTACATCAACCGTAAACCCTTTCTCTTCCGGTTGATCTCTTTCCTGTACGCCCGACGCAACTTTGCTCAAATCCCCAACTTCTGCTATATTCCGTTGATGCCACAGCCACGTTGCGCCGTGCATCGCGACAAGGGCCCAGAATACAGACGAGCGGTGCGGTGAGTGCTCTTGCCGAATTCGTGCAAGGCGCGCTATTTGCCCAACATTCGTGAGGTTTCGGAACCGCGTCGAACATCCGAGGCCTCACGAATTTGTTTGCGGGAAAACGACGAGTCCTGTCATTCAAGAGGAGTGTGCAGTTATGAGCGGCAACGCGAAACCCATGAACGGCGAAGGAGGACCGGTGGTCTACCTTACTCGCGAAGGCTACAACAAACTTCGCGAGCGTCTCGAGTACCTGACCACGGTAAAGCGCCGCGAAATTGCAGAACAGATCCGGGAAGCCAAGGCCATGGGCGACATCTCGGAGAACGCGGGCTACGATGAAGCCAAGAACGCCCAGGGCTTCCTGGAAGGGGAAATTGCGGAAATCGAGTGGAAACTCAAGCACGCCGTGATCATCGAAGAGGAACCCTCCGACGGCGTGATCAAGTTGGGATCCAAAGTAACGGTTCGGGTGGAAGGGGAGGACGAGGAGGAGACGTACGTCATTGTGGGCTCCGCCGAAGCCGACCCCTTCAGCGGCCGCATCTCCAACGAGTCGCCCGTGGGGAGTGCCCTGATGGGACGCAGCGTCGGCGACACGGTGGAGGTCGAAACCCCTGGGGGCCGCCTGAAAATGGAGATCATCACTGTGGAGTAATCTGGCCAGATAGCACCCTTATCTCGGGCATCCTGCGGCGCGCATCGTGT
>JALWHQ010000163.1 GCA_026983525.1 Anaerolineae bacterium
CCATATACACGATACCCGGTCAGGACATATACAAGGACATAAGGAAGATGGTGATGAGGGGTGTGGACGCGGTCGTGTTCGTCGTGGACTCCTCCGAGAGGAGGCTCTCCGAGAACAAGGAGTTCGTCAGAACCCTCGGTGAAGACCTGAGGCAGTATGGAAAAGATATAGAGGGAACTCCTATAGTTGTGCAATACAACAAGAGAGACCTACCTGACGCCCTCCCCATTGATGTCCTCAAGAGGGAGGTGAGCATTCCCGGCAAGAAGTCAACAGAGGCTGTTGCAGTCAGGGGAGAGGGGGTAACCGAGACCTTTGACCTTATAGTTGAAGAATTAATGGAGAAGTTCCGTAAGATGGTAGGATAAACTAAGGTTATGTTTTATGGTTACATCGGCGATTCTCGCGGACTCAGCGATGTAATCACCGGGCTTCTTCAGGGAAGGTCTGGAACCTTAGAGCTATTCGTCAACAGGTACTTCCTCTCTATGAAGGTCAACGACGGGCTGATAACTGAGTTCAAGTGTGATGTGGGCTCCTTCAATAAGAAGAAGGTCAACTACTACAACCTCCTTGTTTACTGCCTTGCGGAGATGCTTGCCAACCCGGAGGGTTTCTTCGCCTTCTACGAAGAGTCAAAGATGAAGGCTAACCCCCTTGAGAACCCAATAGGCAGCGACGAGCTTATGATACAGGCTACCATAGTGAGGCGCGAGCTTGATGAGATAGTGGACAGGATAATATCCCCCTACGCCATATTCAAGGCGACCGGTAAGGAGAGGGAGCTCTCCTTCTTTGAGGGCAAGAACGTGGTGGAGTCCGTTGCCCTTTCGGAAGACTCCATAGTGTCCATAGTCAGGAAGGTGAAGGACTACCTGATTGAGGGCAAGCTGGACATATACGAGTTTAGGGAGAGCGAGAGCGCTGAAGAGCACGATGTAGACTACATGATGGAGAGCGTCCCTCTGAAGAGGGTGAACGTGGTCGCCATACTTGAGAGCCTCAAGACGGGAAACTTTTCAGGTATAGCGAGGATATCCTCCCCGACCTACACCATAAACCTCTTTTATGAGAACGGCGAGATGTTCGCCGTCTATCCCGTGGACTACGACATATTTGAGTTCTTCCTCTCTCCCGACAAGAACGCGGAGCTCAGCCTCGTGAACCTTGACAGCAACATAGTCAAGTACATAGCCCTGCGTTTTCTCTCCAAGCCGGAGAGAAACACCGTCAGCAGTTACTT
>JALWHQ010000164.1 GCA_026983525.1 Anaerolineae bacterium
TCCACGTCCTGACCCCCCACACCCCCGTAGGTGTCGGCCACGTAGCCGCACTCGCGCGCGGCCTCGTACACGGCGAGAATATCGCCCCCTTGGGACTGAAGAAGATCCTCCATTTTCCGCAGTGCAGCATCGAGGTCCTGGGGACAGGCCCGTTCGCGGGAAAGATACACAGAGGAAAGGTCGGGACACACGTCGATGGGGCCAAAAGTGGGATTTGCGTATCCGTAGTCGGCCAGCATTTCCCAGAGAATGGGATGTTCCTGTACGTAGGGCGCCAACGCCCGGCAGGCCGCTGCCGCGTCCCCCTCCTTTTGATAGGTGTCGTACCACGTCTGCAACGCCTGGGTGTAAGGCGCGTCGGGGAAGGCATCCACTGCCTGGTTAACCACCGTGCGTACCATCTCCGGTTGTTTTGCGTAGGCATAGGTGAGGGCCAAGCGGAACCACCCAAAGGAACGCAGTTCCGTCTCTTCGTCGGGGCGGAACCAGCAGGCCACCAGATTCCTATCCCCCACAACGGTCTGGAAAATGCTGATGGCATCGTCGACCCGTCCCTCAACCAGGGCACGGTTGCCGTCCAGTGCCCAGTGGTACAGGCAGTCGGATGGGTCATATGTGCGGGACACGAGTTGATAGGGCTTTCCGCCCTGGGAGGCCCAGATTTCCGTCCACGTCCGCTGGGGACCGGCGCTGATGGACCGGATGATCCCACCGTGGAGGACGATCTCTTCCCCATCCCCCGGATCCACGTCCTCCAGCCAGACGCGCGCGTTGGGCATGCCGATTTCGCCATCACTAAAGGAAGTGAACTTGCCGTCCGAGGGCATCCAGGAGAACACGCGTACGGTGAGGGTGCAGTTGGAACCGTCGCACGTCTCCTCCTTCCAGAGCAGGTCCACGCGCCCGTCCGCGTTGACGTCACGAAACGCCAGGATGTCTGCCCGCCCCTGCACCTTCGGTTGGAAGGTGAGCGTGTATCCCTCTCCCAACGCCAGGAACACGGCCACCGTGTCCTCGGGTTCGCCCGTGTCCGGATTCTTCCCCTGGATTACCACTGCCACATCCTCGCGGCCGTCACCGTTTACGTCCGCGGTTCGCATGGGCGCGCGTGCCTCGGTCAGCAAGCCGCACGCTCCCAACCAGGCGGCCACTTCCGCCGGCGAAGCGTCCGTCAACCCAAGCACTTTAGGAAGCGAACCAAGGGCTCCTTCGGGCGACTGGGGACAGGCCACATCGACC
>JALWHQ010000165.1 GCA_026983525.1 Anaerolineae bacterium
CCTTCAAGAGGGGTGACTGGGAGCACAGCTATGCATTGATGGTCGGCAACGGCAACGGCATCACCCGCGGCGACAACGACAACAACTACGAGACCTATCTCTACTGGTCTTCGGAGAAGGTGTTCGGTGGCAAGGGGCCGCGTCGTGACGGGTGGAAACTGTTCGCCTGGTACCAGGATGGAAAACGCACCCTGGATGCCTACTGGGATGCCGCCGCGGGTGAGTTCTCGGTTCAGGACGGCGAGTTCGACCGCACCCGCTACGGTATCGGCACCACCTTCCGCAAGGACAAGTGGCGGGCCGCCGCCGAGTACATCGTCGCGGACGGGATGATCTTCAACGGCACCGACGGTGGCGCCGTGCCCGGTGCGGCGGCCAACGGTCCCGGCACCACCGCCTCCTTCAACGTGGAGCCGGAGGGCGAGGCGGACGGCTGGTACGTGCACGGCGGGTATGCGGTGACCAACGCCCTCGAGCTGGACGTGCGCTACGACGTCTACAACCGCATGACCGACGTCGCCAATAAGGAGCGCAAGTTCGATACCCTCACCCTGGGTGCCCAGTACTTCTTCAACAAGAAGAGCCGCCTGATTCTCAACTACGAGATCCGCAACGCGGAGGCGCCCAATCTGGCCGATGACCACAACGCCAACAAGATCCTCTCCGGCATGGACAACCGGATCGCTGCGCAGGTCCTGGTGATCTTCTGAGGTGGAGTCCCTCCCGGCAGGCGCGTCGCCGGGCGGGACGGAAGCCGGAGGCGGGAAGCCTCACGACGGCAGGATGCCGCACCCGATACTCCCCGGCCATGGATTGCCGGGGTTTTCTTTTGTCCGACTCCAGGAGACGCGGTGAGGTGTAACCGGCCGGTACTGTGGCCGGGACTCCTGCGGGGAGTGGATCCCTCTGTTCGTGAGTGGTCGCGACCGTGGGCCACGGTGCGGCTGCGCCGTGCGACAGGGGAAAGGGAAGAGGGGAAGGAAGGGTCGGCGAGTGAGTGGCCTCGCCGCCGTTTTCCTTCGAGAGATGGCGCTCCCTAGGGGAATCGAACCCCTGTTACCGGCGTGAGAGGCCGGTGTCCTGGGCCACTAGACGAAGGGAGCCGATGATCGTTGCAGCAGGATTCTGCGCCGCGCTCGACGGGGTGGTATTATACGGGCTTCGGATGCCGATGCTCAATCCCAATCTTCAAAAAAATCGCCCGGCTCCGGCGGAATCACCATCTTCCCGACA
>JALWHQ010000166.1 GCA_026983525.1 Anaerolineae bacterium
CCTCCTTGAGGACATCGAAGCCCAGGTTCGGGTTCTTCTCCTCCTTCTGGCGACGGCGGACTTCCTCGACGATGACCGCGCCGTCATAGCCCGCATTCTCGGCCAGTTGGCGCATGGGCTCCTCAAGGGCCCGACGCACGATCTTCGCACCGGTGAGGATGTCGCCACTGAGTTCCTTTTCTACGTCGTCCAGGGCCTTCATGGCGTTGAGCAGGGCCACGCCACCACCGGGCACGATGCCCTCTTCCACCGCGGCGCGGGTCGCGCTCAGTGCGTCCTCTACGCGATGCTTCTTCTCCTTCAGTTCGACCTCAGTGGCCGCGCCCACGCGGATGATGGCTACACCACCCGCCAACTTGGCCAGGCGCTCCTGGAGTTTCTCGCGGTCGTAGTCGCTGGTGGCCCGCTCGATCTCGGCGCGGATCTGCTCGATGCGGCCCTTGATCGCGGCCTCGTCACCCTTGCCGCCCACGATGGTCGTATCGTCCTTGGTGACCACGACCTTGTCCGCGCGGCCCAGGTCGCTGATTTGCACGTTCTCCAACTTGCGGCCCAGTTCCTCGCTGATCACCTGGCCACCGGTGAGGATAGCAATATCCTCAAGCATGCGCTTGCGGCGTTCACCGAAGCCCGGCGCCTTCACCGCGACGACGTTGAGCACACCCCGCAGTTTGTTCAGCACCAGAGTCGCCAGGGCCTCGCCTTCCACGTCCTCGGCAATGATGAGCAGTTCGCGCTTGCCAACCTGGAGCAACTTCTCCAACAAAGGTACCAAGTCTTGGGCAGCGCTAATCTTCTTCTCGTGAATGAGGATGTAAGGCTCTTCAAGGACGGCCTCCATACGCTCCGGGTTAGTCACGAAGTACGGGCTGATGTACCCGCGGTCAAACTGCATACCTTCCACGTACTCGGTTTCGAACTCGAGACCCTTGCTTTCCTCCACGGTGATGACGCCGTCCTTGCCGACCTTGTCCATAACTTCGGCGATGAGTTCACCGATCTGACGGTCATTGGCGGAGATGGCGGCGACATGTGCCACATCCTCGCGGGTCTCAACTTCAATGGCCATGTCCCGGATGGCTTTAGAGACTGCACTGGCCGCCTGTTCAATACCTCGCTTCAGAAGCATGGGGTTCGCGCCGGCCGCGATGTTCTTCAGACCTTCATTCACAATGGCCTGCGCCAGAACCGTTGCCGTAGTCGTCCCATCACCAGCTACGTCGTTCGTCTTGGTCGCCGCTTCCTTCAGCAACTGGGCACCCATGTTCTGGTAAGGATCCTTCAGTTCAATTTCCTTGGCCACCGTCACACCGTCATGGGTGATGGTAGGAGCCCCCCACTTCTTATCCAGGGCTACATTTCGGCCTTTGGGGCCTAGTGTCGTTTTCACCGCGTTGGCCAGAATATCTACACCAATCTTAAGGTTGCGACGAGCCTCCTCGGCAAATACCAACTGCTTAGCCATAGTTCACCCCTCCTTTGCACCTTGGTTGTTGGAGATTCAAAATTTGGCACAGAAAACGAACATATCCCTTGCGTTAGAGTGTTCCACACCCTCTCAGGTTACTCCTCTTCAACGACTGCCAGCAAATCATTCTCACGTAAGAGTAGATATTCGTCACCGTTCAATTTGATTTCTGTACCGGCGTACTTGGGGAAAGCAACTTTCTGACCAACCTGTACTTCAAGGGGAATGTGCTTGCCTTCCTCCGTACGTTCTCCAGGTCCTACAGCCAGAATTTCGCCGATTTGAGGCTTATCCTTCGCGGTTTCCGGGAGCACAAGACCGCTCGGTAATTGGGTTTCTTGTTCGATACGCTTAACCAGAACACGATCACCGAGAGGTCGCAGTTTTACCGCCATGGTCACCTCCTCTTGCTCCTTACTGGCTGAGGGTACATGATGGGGGGTAGGGGCGTTTCGTTAACCCCTACCCCCACTTATAAGTCGTGGAGCGGATTACTTGGCCTTTACCTTGATCTTACGCGGCCGAATCGCTTCCGCCTTCGGGATGACCAGCCGCAGTAGACCATTTTCAAATGTGGCCTCCGCCTTCTCCATATCCACAGGGATATGCAGGCGGATTGTTCGCTCGAACGGCCCGTAATAGCGCTCTTGCAGGTGCCAGTTGATGTTCGGTTCCTCCGGCTGCGGGAATTCGCCCTTGATGGTGACCGTATCGCCTTCGAAGGTCACCTCCACATCGTCGGGATGTACACCGGGCAACGCGATCAGCAACACAACGTTTTCATCGGTCGTGTAGATGTCTACCGGCACGTAGCGGCTGGCAATGCGTCCGCTGTCCGTAACAGGACGATACCACGGGCCGAACACGTCCTCGAACAGCCGATCCATCATTCGCTCCATATCCCTGATCTCGCGCAGCGGCTCCCATACCCTCAGTTCGGCCATCGTCCTCACCTCCTTTCTCGGCGTGGTGTGGTGTTCTCACAAATACGGCTGCCAGAGAATGGAAATTCTCCAGCAGCCGTGTCCACACCTTGCACATCTACTCAACCTATCCGGCCTTACTTATAGCAGCAGCGTGTTAGAAGAGCGCAAGCGCAAGATTAGCGAAGTGTTAGAAAATAGGGGCTGTAGGAGGCAGCACGAACCAGGGGGTATCTACGATGGTGTGTTTTGAATCAGTATGAGTAAATTTGACGGTATCCATGAAAGGAAGGGAAAATGGAACGTGGGGCCTGATGGAGGCTACCCTGAGAGTGGAGCGCGTGTTTCGCCACTCCACGAGGTCAATCAATGGACGAATATCGGTTCTGCCCTCGTTGTGGCCATCCCCTGGAGCAGCGCAAGGTGGGGGATCGGGTACGCCCGGTATGCCCAAACTGTGGCTTCATCCTTTACATCAACCCCACGCCGGCTGCGGGTACACTGGTGGAAGACGACGGGCATGTCTTGCTCATCCGACGGGCCGTGCCCCCGCGCGCCGGCTATTGGGCCCTTCCTGCCGGGTACATGGAGGCGGACGAGAGCGCGGAAGAGGCGGCCATCCGCGAAACACATGAGGAAACAGGCTTGGACGTGGCTCTCGACGCGCTCCTCAACGTGTACTCCTTTGAGGATGCGACCCACCAGCGGGGGGTTTTGATCCTCTACCGGGCGCACGTGGTGGGGGGGGAGTTGCGCCCGGGCGACGATGCAGCCGAGGCCCGGTGGTTCGCCCCCTATGAACTGCCGCCCGAGGATCAGATTGCCTTCAGCACGCATCGCCACGCCCTGCGCGAGTGGCTGCGCACGCGGGCTGTGGTCTATCGGACGGCGGTTGAAGGGGACATCCCGGCATTGCACGAACTGATTGAGGAATACGATCAGCCGCGTTGGGCTTTGGAAGAGTGGGTGAAGGAGCCCAACCACGTGCTCATCGTGGCCGACGATCGGGGCACAGTTGTGGGATACACGGGCATTGTCTTCTCGCCTCCCAGTGAGGAGGCTCGCCTCATGCATGTGTTTGTGCTTCCCAACCGGCGACGCTGGGGCATTGGCAGTCATCTGATTCAGCACGCTCTGAAGGTGGCGCGCGAGCGACGCGCGCGCCTGGTCACCACGCGCATCTCCGCCGGCAACCCGGCCATTGCGGTTTACCTCAAGCAGGGATTCGAGGTATGCGGCATGTTCACCCGTCCGGCGAACAACGGTCCCCGCCGTACATGGCTTACCCTGTGCTACACGTGGCCGGACGAGCCCCCCGACACCTGATACCCAATACCCAACATCCAACGTCATCCACGGAGGACTGATTGGCTGACAAGACTTTGCCCTTGGGAGGTGGCCGTACGGGAAGGGTGGGGGGAGAAGGGCTTTTCTGGGCGCCGGGCTTCGCCCGGCGCCCAGAAAAGCCTCCTCTCCTCCCGCCTCTTTTCCCACCCTCCTTCCCTGCTCATGGCCGTCAGACATTTATCAAAAGTCCAACGGAGGAACTTCCGCCATGGAAGTGCTCAAAGAGCGCATTTTGAAGGAAGGCAAGTATTTGGGTGGTGGCATTCTGAAGGTAGACTCCTTCATCAACCACCAGGTGGACGCGCAGTTGACCATGCTTTTGGGACGGGAATTCGCGCGTCGGTTTGGGTACTTGAAGCCCACGAAAGTGCTTACGGCGGAAATCTCCGGCATCGCGCCGGCTTTGGCCACCGCGTTCGCGCTCGATGTGCCCCTCCTCTACGCCCGCAAGACCCGGCCCATCACCATGCCGGAAGACGCGTATCGGGAGGTCGCGCCTTCCCACACAAAGGGGAAAGTGATCGAACTGCTCGTCTCGCCGGAGTTTCTGGGGCCGGAGGAGCGGGTGCTAATCATCGATGACTTCCTGGCCAGCGGACAGACGATCATGGCCCTGGTGCGCATTGTGCAAAAGGCAGGGGCAACCCTGGTGGGGATCGGCGCGGCCATAGAGAAGGCGTTCGAGGGCGGGCGGGAACTTCTGGAGCCGCTGGGGGTGCCCATTGAAAGTCTGGTGGTCATCGAGCGCTTCGAAGACGGGAAGATTATCTTTCAGGAGCCCTGATGTACGTCCCTATGGGCGCATCCTCCTCGGTAAGAGCACGATATAGATGCTCGGGGGCGCCGCCGATGATGTGCACCTGAAGCGCGGGGAATTGCTGCACGAGGGTGGCCATCAGCCGCACTTTGGCCGCCATCCCACCGGTCACGTCGACGCCGTGGGATTCCCCCAGCCCGATCAACCGGAAAGCCTGATCGGGGGTTAAGGCGGGAATGCGTTCGGCCGTGGGATCGCGGTGGGGGTCTGCCGTGTACACGCCGTCCACCTGTCCCACAAGCACCACCCGCGCGGGGCGCACTTTTGGCGCCCGACGCACGAGGTAGGCAAAGACCTCCTCCGTGGAAACGATGGTTCCCCCGCGCACCTCGTCCAGGGCCACATCGCCGAAGACGAGGGGAACCAGGCCGCGATCCAAGAGCACGTGGTGGGCCCGCGTGTCCATGTGCATGAGGTCGCCGTCTCTGCACCAGGCCGATGCCGATGGAGGAAGGCTGACCACCGGCAACCCCTCTTCCAGGCAGATGTCGGTGACGATGCGGTTGAGGCGGGCGGCCACTGCCGCTGTGCGCGCGTACCCCCACCAGCCGCGGGCATCGTACACCCCTGCCCGCAGGTTGTACTCCCGCCCCACCACGTGACCAAAGGACCCGCTGCCGTGCCCGACCAACAGGCGCAGGTGGGGGCTGTCCTCGCGAGCACGGCGCATCTCCCGAGCCAGACGCCGAATCACCTCAGGCCGAGCCGTCTCGGGCGTCATCTTGTCCGTTATCAAGGATCCTCCCAACTTGACGAAGACGATCATGGAAATGACTTTTCCCCGTTGGATTAAGGTAATCCCCCCACTCAAGAGCCGCCGTCGGCGGGGCATTTGTCATTCGGCGCATCCTACATGGTAGGATAGGAGCGCCCAACGGCCAAGAAGTGCATCCCAGTTGAGGGGAACCACGGCGATGAACACGACCTTGCAGGAGGAGGTACGGCGTCACCTGCGCCACAACATCCTTGTCAACACGCTGGAAGGCACGTTCTTCTGGATCGGGATGGCCTTCTATTCCTACCAGACGGTTTTGCCCCTTTTTGTCAGCAAACTTTCGGACAGTCCCTATCCGCTGGGCATTTTGGCCATGTTGGGAAACAGCGGCTGGCTTCTGCCCCAACTCTTCACGGCCCGTTGGGTGCAGCGTACCCCTGTGAAAAAGAACATCGTCGTGCGGGTGGGGTTCTTCAGCGAGCGTCTCCCGTATGTTCTTCTCGCCCTCCTGGCCTGGACGATTGCCCGCCCCTATCCGCGCGTGGCCCTGGTGGCAACGCTGGTCATCGCCGCCTGGGGAGCCTACGGGGCCGGGCTCATTGCCATAGCCTGGCAATCCATGATTGCCAAAATCATTCCTCAGGAATTGCGCGGGCGTTTCATCGGCGTCACCAGCGCGCTGGGGATGATTGGGGGCGCGTTGGCCGCATCCTTCGTGGCTTACGTGTTGAACGCCTATCCCTTCCCACGCAATTTCGCCATTTCTTTCTCCCTGGGTGCTCTGTTCACCCACCTCTCGTGGTT
>JALWHQ010000167.1 GCA_026983525.1 Anaerolineae bacterium
CTCCGCGATGCGCACGCCCTCCTGCACCACGTCGAAGAACACGTGCATCCGTTCGATGCGGATGGCAGACGGGTCATCCGTGGCCTCGTAAATGGACACCTCCAATTGCTCGGGAACCTCCTCTGCGCTCCCCTGGAAGGGCGTGGAGAAGTACGCCACATCCTGATAGAGGGCCATGACCGCATACGTCCATCCGCTGACCAGAGGCACATCCGCGAACTCGAAGGTCCCATCCTCGTTGGCAACCCCGCTGAGGGAGAGTTGCTCCGAGCCTGTCGCGTCCCACGCGTGCACCATGACGGTCAGGTCGGGTGGGACTGTGCCCTCAGGTGTGCCGTTGACGATGCGGCCTTTCAGGGTGACGACCGCTTCAGGGGTCGTGGGCGCGGGGGGCGTGTCCTGCGCCGCGTGGACAACGCCCGCGCTGCCCAGGATGATGATGCTCGCGATCCACCATATTCCCAGCCACCAGGTGGTGCTCATGTATTTCATAGCGCTGCCTCGTATGCTTGCTGTAGCGGTGTACCACACTCAGGGCAGAAGCGCGCGGGGGGAGCGGCCTCCGCGCCGCAGTTCGCGCAATTTTGCGGCGCGACCAGCGGTGCCCCACACATGGAACAGAACTTGTCCCGCGCGTTGACCAGGTGACCACAGCGCGGGCACGCTCGCTGGGCGGGCGATGTGGCCTCGCGCCGCGCGCGCACCAACTGCTCGATAACCGCGTCCAGGTCTGGGGCGGCCGCTTCGTGCTCGGCGCCCGCCTCGGGCTCCGCCGTGGCAGACGCCTCTCGCTCCAGACGGGCGATTTCGAGCATGTACTGCGCGCGCATGACCTGGTAATCCTCGTCGCTCACCTTGCCCGTCGCGTGGTCAAACTCCAGATCACGCAATGCCTGCAACAACAACCGACGCCGTTGTCGAACGTCTTCGAAGGCTCCTTCCCCCGCCCCCTCAGCCATCGTTTGTGTCTCGTGCCGCTCGTCCAAAAAGGGCCGCGCAATGTACAGCCCCACCACGACGAGCAGGGCTAACATGACCAACAAAGCACCTGTGGAGATAAACATAGGTCCTCGCTCGTGTCCCAGCCCCCCAACGTCTGTCAGACGTCGGAGGCCTGGAGATCTCGTGTGTTTACGGTGTTGCCCCTACCACAGATCTTGGAGTTCCTTCTCTACCCGCGCCACCACCTCGGGCGGCACATCCACTGTGGGGGGCACGGCCGTGGCAACCGCGCGCCGCGCTTTCCACTTGCGCAATACCTGAATGACGATGCCCGCGCCCACCACGACCCCCAGGGCGGGCAACAGCCACGCCAGCACGGAGAAGCCTTCTCGTGGCGGCTCCGCGAGCACCCGCTTGCCGTACTGGGCCACGAAGTAATCCATAATTTGCTGTTCCGTCCACCCCTGGGCCAACTGATCGCGAATCTGCTCCCGCCACTCCTTGCACGCCAGGGTCTCACACACGTCCAGGGGCGTGTTCGGGCACACGGGGCAGTAGAGTTTCTTGGCAATGGCGTTGACCTCGTCATCCGTGGGCAGGTTTTCCCCGCCCTGAGCTAACACACTGGGCGGATTCGTCACCAGCGCTACGAGAAAGGCCAGAGCCACGACCACGGTTAACCAGCGCATCCTCTATCCTCCCGAACTGGGCTGCGGGCGCATCGCGCCAGGTCGCAGCACGTAAGAGACTTCCCGTCGCGCCGCGCGCGTCGGCCACCAGGCAATGAGCGTTCCCACGATCAGCATGATGCCCCCGCTCCACATCCAGATGATGAGCGGGTTCCAGTATATCTTGAACGTTGCCGAGGACGCGGTAATCTCTTCCCATCCCACGAGGAGCACGTACACATCCCCAGCCAGGGTGGTGTGCGTCGCGGGAATGGTGACAGGCTGCTGCTGGACGATGAAGTAATCCCGTCGTGGGCGCAGCACCCGCACGAACTCATCCCCCTTGAAGAGGCTCACCTGGGCCTCGAGCACCTCGCGGCCATCCGATCCCATGTACTGGCGCAGGCCATCGAAGCGGATGGTATACCCCTGCAGGGAGAGGGTTTGTCCCACACGCAAGGGGGCCTGCGTCTCCTTCTGGAAGTAGCCATCGCCGATGACGCCCAGCGCCATCATCACCACGGCCAGGTGAACGATGTAGCCCCCATAGCGACGGCGGTTGCGCGCGATCAGGTTCACCAGGGCTTCCAGGGGATGTTCCTTGCGCACGGTCATGCGCGCCTTCATGCCCTTCCAGAACTCCAGCAGCGTGGTCAGGGCCACGAAGATCACCAACCAGATGCCGAACGCGGCCGCGGGGTGCATCCTCTGCCAGAATCCCAACACGACAGCGATCAACGTTGCCACCGCGAAGGGCCCCCACAGCGCTTTGCCCAACGTGCGGGCTGCCTGTTTGCGCCACGCGAACAGGGGCGCCACGCCCATGAGAAGCACCAGCGCGGCGAACATGGGGCCTGTCACCTTGTCGAAGTACGGCGGCCCTACGGTAATGCGCTCTCCCGTGACCAACTCGGAAATCATGGGGAACACCGTGCCCCAGAACACGGCCACAGTAATGGCCAGGAAGAGCATGTTCTGGAAGAGGAACACCGCCTCGCGGGAGAGGAAACTCTCCATCTCGTGCTCGCTGCGCAGGGTGTCCAGCCGTTTCAAGAGCAAAGTGAACGAGCCCAGGAACATGATGCCGATGAACACGAAGAAGGGCAGCCCCAGGGAGGACTTGGCGAACGCGTGGACGGAACTCACCAAACCTGTGCGGGTGATGAAGGTGCCGAAGATCACCAGCAGGTAGGTGAGGATGATGAGCACCACGCTCCACACCTTGAGCATCCCCCGCTTCTCGGTGATCATCACCGAGTGCAAGAACGCGGTGCCCGTCAGCCAGGGCATGAGCATGGCGTTCTCCACGGGATCCCAGCCCCAGAAGCCGCCCCAACCCAGCACGTCATAGGCCCAGCGTCCCCCCAGCAAGAGGCCGATGGAGAGAAACAACCAGGCTACCAGTGTCCACCGACGGGTGGTGCGAATCCAGGCGTCGCTGCGGGATTGGCCCGTAATCAGCGCGGCCACCGCGAACGCGTAGGGGATGACGAAGCCTGTGAAGCCCACGTACGCGGTGGGCGGATGCCCGATCATGCCGAAGTGACGGAGCAGGGGGTTGAGGCCCTGGCCGTCCACAGGGATGAAGGGCGTCGCCCCACGCGGGGGTAACACGGCCTTGACGATTTCGTCGGAACCAGGAACGACCCACATGCGCGCGAAGGGGTTCGCCACAAACACCACCAGCCAGATGAAGAAGCCCGTGGTGAGCGTGGCTACGCCGATCACGTAGGGCATTAACACGCGATCCGTATCCCACTTGCGAATGGCGACCGCGGCCAGGAACGCGGACATGAGCCAGGCCCAGAACAGGATCGACCCCCGCTGCCCGCCCCACAGTGCAGTCACCCGCAGGAACAGGGATGTGGCTCGACTGGAAACCTCGGATACGTAAGCGAGGGAAAGATCCAAACGCACGAGGGAATAAACGACCGCCACCACGGAAATGGTGAGCATGAAGAAAATCATCACGGACGCGTTGCGAGCGCTTTCCACCCAGGTCCAGCGCCCCTTCCATCCACCATAAAGCGCTGCTGTGGCCGTGTACACGGCCAACAGCAGCGCCATCGTCAGCGACAGCATACCAATGTCAGCAATCATGCGTCAGCCCTCCTGAGCGGCCCCAGCAGGTGGGGCTTCGTCGTAGCGCGTGGGGCACTTGAAGAGCACTTCATCCGCGTAGAATACGCCATCCTCCCCCAAACGCCCTGTGACGATAGCCGCGGCCTCAGGGCGGAGCAAGTCGGGCTTGGGGCCCTTGTAGTAGATCCTGAGGCGCGGCGCGTCAGGATTGTTCACCGCCGCGCGAATGGCCGCGGCCAACCCACCTGCCTCGTCGATCTCACTCGGATCGCCAGGCATGTGGGCGATGGTGAAGGTCAATTCCAGCGTTTGTGGGTCGTACCGAATCGTCTCACCGACCACCGCGCCTGAGACGCGAATGATGCGATCTCCCAGGGCCGTCTGTCGTTCAACCACCTCCTCGACCGTGAGATAGTACTGCGCGTTCTCTGTGGTTGCGGTGACAATGAGGTAAAGCACCGCAGCCAGGATGACCAGCGTTCCGACCAGGAATTTCCAGCGCTTGGGGAAGGCACGCGCGGTTGTATTCACGGCCACTTGTGTGGTCACGGTCATACCCTCCTGAGTTTATGGGAAGTGCAAAGTGCAAAGTGAAAAGTGAAAACGATTCTTACTTATTTGCAATGTTCACTTTGTACTTTGCACTTGGTATTGTACTTTGCACTTGGTGGCACTCTATCCGTGACCGTGGCCCTCATGGCCGCCGTGGCCATGTCCCATGTGACCCTGGGGGCCTTCGGTCAGGTACTTCTCGGGGTCCTTCTCGAACGCGGCCTTGCACCCAGGGGCGCAGAAGTAATACGTCGTGCCCTTGTACTCGTAGGTTGCCGCCGCGTTGTTCTCATCGACCATCATGCCACATACGGGATCCCGTACCATCGTACCACCTCCTTTGAGTCTGTGTTGGTCATTCTTCGGGTTAACTGTGAGGCCCACACGGGCCTGGGTTATCCCATGCACCCCTTCAGGACGCGGTGCGCCCATCTTCTTTAAATTCCCCCCTCACTATAGAGGCCGTGTTTCTCCCCCCACAAGCGCCATCTTGCCTGATCGATACCCCGCCAAATGGCCTATTGAAATGTGGAGGCCCTTCACAATCCCTTTGCCCTGTGCTCACAATTTCCTCACAATCGCCCTGTATAGTAGGAACGGGTAGGCAAAAGACCTGCTACCTTCCAGGGCTAGAGAAAAAAGCAGAGGCCCAAAAGTGAAGGAGGCGATTCGTATCTCCGTTTTCACTCTTCACTTTAGCCTTTAAAGGAGAGAGCAACCATGTGTGGAGGACACCATACACACCGAGAACACACGACACACGAACCACAGACCCAGACGGCGGTCAATGTCACGCCCGTGGCGACGCATCCCTGTCCCACGTGCGGGAAGCCTGTACAGGACGATTTTGTGGTCTGCCCGTACTGCGGCACTCAACTGAAGCGATCCTGCCCCTCCTGTGGGCGGGCCGTGGACGTCAACTGGAACGTGTGCGCCTATTGTGGCGCGGATTTAACGGCAAGCGTAGAGTGAAGTGCAAAGTGAAAAGTGAAAATGGGACTGCATATGCACTTTTCACTTTTCACTTTTCACTTGCCCCAAAGGAGGACATAGCAATGAGCATTCTGGCACGTATCAAAAGCATATTTGGAGCCCAGGCCAACAACGCGTTGAACAACCTGGAGGATCCCAAGGCTACGCTGGATTACAGCCTGACCAAATTGCAGACCCAGATGCGCCAGGTGAACGACAGTCTCGTGCAGGTGGCCGCGGCGCGGCGGCGGCTGGAGGCCCAGCGCCATACCTTGAGCAGCGCGGCGGCTCGCTATGAGCAGCAGGCGCGCGCGGCCCTGCAACAGAACCGTGAGGATCTGGCCCGCTTGGCCCTGGAGCGCAAACACCAGGCGGAGGCCCGCATCCAGGAACTGGACGCCAGCATTGCCAGCCTGGACAACCAACTCCAGGCCCTGAAGACGGCCCAGGCCACGCTGCGCACGAAGATCGAGATCTTCCGCAGCAAGAAGGAGGAACTCAAGGCCATCTACGATTCCGCGCAGGCCCAACTGCGGGTGCGCGAGGCCCTGAGCGGTCTTTCCAACGACCTGAGCGATGTGGGCAACGCCATTCAGCGGGCGGAAGAGCGCATCCAGGAGATGCAGGCGCGCGCGGAGGCCATCGAGGAACTCATCACGGGCGGCATCCTGGAAGACGTGCTCGACGCGGACCAGGACGAGGTGGAGCGGGAACTTTCCCGCCTGGCCCGCGCCGAGGCGGTAGAAACGGAACTCGCTCGTCTCAAGGCAGAACTCGGCCAGACGCAGGCCGCCCAGCCCGAAGCAGCGTAATCAGAGAGGACGACAGACGACGGACGA
>JALWHQ010000168.1 GCA_026983525.1 Anaerolineae bacterium
GGGGTCGGGCTCGTTGTGGGCACGGGTGTGGGTGTGGGCGTAATCCCGGCCACCCTCACCAGAGCGGGGTCAGGCAGGGGGCCCTCGAGGGAAACGTCATCCAGGTTGACGTCCACCTCCCGGAACCAGGTTCCCCACTTCATGCGCACACGCACGAAGATCGTCAACTTCTTGCCCGCGGCCGTCACCTTGCTCGAGTAGGAAAGGAAGGGGCCCGGACTAAGTCGGCGGTCGTAGCGGTTCCAGGGGATGACCTCCCAGTTGGTGACCTGTGTCCAGTCGGTGCCTCCTGTCAGGTCGTACCCCCACTCCACCACGTAGCGCCACGGGTCGGGGTCGCTGTCATCGGCGCGGATGAGGCCGTGGATCTTGAAGGTGTACGTCTGGCCGGGCACCACATCCACCACCTGGTAGATGCCCGCGATGCGGTCGCGCTGGCCCCACTTCTCCAGCGTGTTGATTTCGATCAGTTGGCTGTGTTGGCCGCTCCGCACAACGGGCGGCCACGTGTCATCGTAGAACCCGTAATCTGCTGCCCCACCGTTGGTAAAACACCCCCACCCATTGGCAACCATCCCACACTCAGACACGTAAGTAAAACCCTTCTCAAAAGAACCATTTTCGAGGACATTACCGGTGGCAACAGCTAACGTGCTTACAGCCAGGAGCACACCGGCCAGCAAGGCAAGTACAAGGGGGATGAGAAGCGCATATCTTCGCGTGCGTAACCACATGGAGCTTCCTCCTTCCTCGTGGTGCAGATGCTCCCTTTGACCTTAATGAAAGATGCAACTCATGTAAGGACAAGCAAAGGGAAACGAGGATTTCATTGTCGCCCGCCACACCTATAGTATAACACACGTTATCAATGTTTGCCTATTGGAGAAAACAACGGTACAATCGGGGGTCAAAAAGGGGGGATCCCATGAACCGACGACGGCTCGTCGATGTGGCTGCAGGGAGGCAGCCTGCGGATGTACTCCTGCGCAATGCCCGTGTCGTGAACGTCTACACGGGCGAGATCCTCGAAGGGGACGTAGCCCTGGTGGGCTCGTTCATCGCCGGTGTGGGTTCCGGCTACACCGCGAAGGAGACGATAGATCTCGAGGGAGCGTATGTCGCTCCCGGATTTATCGATGCCCACGTTCACATTGAGAGTTCCCTTTGTGTACCTCCCGAGTTTGCCCGTGCTGTACTGCCCCGTGGCGTGACCACGGTCATCACCGACCCCCACGAGATCGCCAACGTACACGGTATCGAGGGCGTGCGCTATATGCTGGCCGCGTCCGAGGGCCTGCCGCTAAGCGTGTTTGTGATGGCCCCCTCATGCGTGCCCGCCACTCACCTAGAAACCAACGGCGCCACTCTCGATGCTCGCGACCTTCGTCCTCTCCTGGATGAGCCGCGCGTCCTGGGGCTGGCCGAGATGATGAATTTCCCGGGCATTGTGCAAGGCTTCCCGGAGGTGCTGGAGAAAGTCGAGACTTTCGCCCAGCGCGTTGTGGACGGCCATGCCCCCGGTCTGACGGGCCAGGCCCTGAACGCGTATGTGGCCGCGGGCATCGGCTCGGATCACGAGTGTACGACCGTGGAGGAGGCCAGGGAGAAGTTGCGCCGCGGGATGGTCGTGTTCATTCGCGAGGCCACCAACGCGCGCAACCTGCGCGACCTCCTGCCCCTGGTCACGCCTGAGAACCACCGCCGCTTGTGCTTCTGCACCGACGACCGGATTCCCGCCGACCTGGTAGACGCGGGCAGCATCGACATGATGGTGCGCGTGGCCATTGAGGAAGGGCTGGATCCGGTAACGGCCATTCGCATGGCCACGCTCAACGCGGCCGAGTACTTCCGCCTGTTCGACCGGGGCGGCATTGCGCCCGGCAAACGCGCCGACCTGATTGTCTTCAACGACCTCCGCCGCCCCGAGGTGCGCATGGTGTTTGCCGGTGGGACGCTTGTGGCTCGGGAGGGGCGCCTGTTGCCAGGCGTGATCCAGGCGCAGCTTCCCCCCTCATCCCCGAGCATGAACGTGAAGTGGGATGCCGTGGACTTTCGCGTGCCCGCGCGCGGGGCGCGCATTCGAGTTATCGGCCACATTCCCGACCAGTTGCTCACCGAACATCTCGTCGAGGACGCAACAGTGCGGGATGGGTTCGTGGTGGCCGATCCATCCCGCGACCTTCTAAAGATGGCGGTCATCGACCGGCATCGCGCGTCGGGGCGCATGGGGCTGGGCTTCATCAAAGGGTTTGGGTTAAAGCGTGGGGCCATCGCGGGAACCGTGGCCCATGACCATCACAACCTGGTTGTCATCGGAGCGGATGACGCGTCCATGCGCGCGGCAGCGTGGGCGGTGGTGGAAATGGGAGGAGGGCTCGCGGTGGCCGACGGAGACCGGGTGCGGGCGCGATTGGCCCTGCCCGTGGCCGGCCTCATGTCCGACCGTCCGATCACCGAAGTGCGGGACGCCTACGACCGGTTACGCTCCGCGGCCCACGACCTGGGCTCCCCTCTCCACGACCCCTTCATGGCGATGAGTTTCATGGCCTTGGAAGTCATCCCCGCCCTGAAACTCACCGACCACGGCCTGGTGGACGTGGAGCGGATGACCATCGTCGACCTCTTCGTGGGGGCGTAAGAGCCCCTTTTATATCAATGAAGATCACGTTTCCTCGCCGCGGGCCGCCAGGTAAATGCCCAGGAGAATGAGGCCGCCCCCAATGACCTTGGCCCAGGTCAGACCTTCCCCAAAAAGGAAGTAAGCCATGACCGTGGCCATGACGGGTTCCCCCAACAGGCTAACGGCCACCAGGCTGGCTGTGACCCAGCGCAAGGCCCAGTTGTACGTCGAGTGTCCCAGAATCTGGGGGACAACGGCGATGCCCACAAGCGCGCCCCAGGTGGCAGGCGTGAAGCCGGTGATGGGAAGCCCCATTGCCAGCACTACGGCCCACAGGAGAACAGCCGCGGTGCCGTAGACGACGATCACATAAGCGACGAGGGAAAGTTTGGGGCGCAAGTTACGCCCGATGAGCAGATAAAGCGCCGCGCTGATGCTTCCCAAAATGGCGAGAATATCCCCGAGCAGGGCCTTGCCCCCAATGGCAAAGTCCCCCGCGCCGATAATGACGCCGCCTACTACGCTGATGACGATACCCAGGGCAGTGAGCCGTGTGATGCGATCCTTGCTGATGAAGGGGGTAAGGATCCCCACCCAGATGGGATTGGTGTTCACGAGGACAACGCTGCTCGCTACCGAGGTATAGTCGAGGGAGGAAATCCACGTCGCGAAGTGCATGGCCAGGAAGAACCCGGAGAGGAGGGCCAGACGATACTCGGGCCAGCGCAGGCGACGCAACTCCTGGCGTGCCTTCCACCAGGCGATAGGGGCAAGGATGAGCGTCGCCAGCCCCGTGCGGTACGCGGCCACAGTGAGCGCGGGCGCATCGGCCAAGCGCACGAAGATGGCGCCGGTGGAAACCGCGAAAATGCCCAGGAAAAGGGCCAGGTACGGAGGAATTACCGGCGATTGGGAGCGGGACACGGGTCTACCTCCTCAAGGATGGCCGATGGCCGTTTGAGTCGCCTGGGGAGAAATGATACCGCACACCCTACTCCCGTACAACTTCCATGAAGCGAGACAGATCAAGCGCAATGCATTGTGCGCCATACGTTAGGAAGGTGGTATGATTAGGGGGTAGCGGATAGCAAGTGATCAGTGATCAGTGGTCAGTGTGGAGACGCATCACGCATCACGCATTCTCGCAGGCCCGCCGGACCTCAAAAACCGACCGCCGTCGTCGAGGAGAGGCCAACACCATGCGCGTGATAGGGGGCACGGCTCGCGGCCGAACTCTCAAGTCCATCCCGGGAAAGCAAACCCGCCCCATCACCGACCGGGTGAAGGAATCCCTGTTCAACATTCTGGCCAGGGAGGTCGAGGGCGCGCGCGTGCTCGACCTGTTCGGGGGCACCGGAGCCGTTGGGATCGAGGCGCTCAGCCGGGGTGCGGCCCATGCCACCTTCGTCGAGAAATCGGCCAGAGCGTATCGCGTGCTGAAGGAGAACCTTCGTCTTACCGGGTTCCAGGACCATGCCCGAACGGTCAAGGGGGACGCGTTCGTCTTCCTCAAAAATCCACCTGATGAACCCTTCGACATTGTCTACGTTGCCCCACCCCAATACAAGGGCATGTGGCGAAAGGCGCTGGAGATGCTGGACGAACGTCCCGAGTGGGTGCGAGAGGGGGGATTGGTCGTCGTGCAAATCGACCCACGCGAGCGGGAAGATCTCACACTGCAGCATTTCGACCTTGAAGATGAACGCCGTTACGGTGACACGTTGCTCCTCTTCTTCAGGCGAAAACATCTGAATTCTTGAAAATATCCGTATCCTCTGTGGGGATCTCCTGTCGAGTTGGAGACAGGGGCAAGGATCATTGGATTGTGGATAAACGCCTGACGGCCGTGAGTGAGGAAAGAGGCGGATTTCTTCTCCTCGTCCCCTGCTTCAAACCTCGGGACTCTATCAAAAGCCCAAGGGCTCGAGGGCTTGAGGAATTGACCGAAAGAAGGTAGAATACAATCGAGATAAATTCCAGCACATACCAATGGAGTGCAAGGAACATTATGAACAACCGTGCCAGTTGGACGCGAAATGGATTTGTTTACTTACTGATTTTGGTGGCGGCTATTGCAATCCTTGTCAACATGTTTCCTCGCACGCCCCAAACCAACGTCATCCACATCAGTCAGGTCGCCCGTTGGGTTGAAGCCGGAGAGGTCAAGCGAATTGTTGTGGATGGGGACGACCTGAGGGTGTATCGGAAAGGCCAGGCGCGCGAGGTCCTTTCCCGAAAGGAACCAGATGTTGATTTGGTCACGCAACTTCGCGCCTACGGTGTTTCCCCCGAGCAACTGCAAAACGTCGAAATCAAAATCCGCCCTGAAAATCAATTTGGCTCCTGGCTCATGGTTCTGAGCAACCTGCTCCCCATCATTCTCGTAGGCGCACTCTTCTTCCTCCTGTTGCGCCAGGCTCAGGGAAGCAACAGCCAAGCCATGTCCTTTGGCAAGAGTCGGGCGCGGCTGTACCTGGGGGACAAGCCGACGGTGACCTTTGACGATGTGGCGGGCGCGGAGGAGGCGAAGCAGGAACTGCAAGAGGTGGTGGAGTTCCTGCGCGAGCCCCAGAAGTTCGCGGCCCTGGGCGCGCGCATCCCCAAGGGCGTGCTCCTCGTGGGCCCGCCGGGCACGGGCAAGACCCTCATGGCCAAGGCCATAGCCGGGGAAGCAGGGGTGCCCTTCTTCTCCATTTCCGGCTCCGAGTTCGTGGAGATGTTTGTGGGTGTGGGGGCCTCGCGCGTGCGGGACTTGTTCGACCAGGCGAAGCGGAATGCGCCCTGCATCGTGTTCATCGACGAGATTGATGCGGTGGGTCGGCATCGGGGTGCGGGGCTTGGGGGCTCCCACGACGAGCGGGAGCAGACGTTGAACCAGATATTGGTGGAGATGGACGGGTTCGACACGAACACGAACGTGATTGTGATAGCGGCGACGAACCGGCCGGACATTTTGGATCCGGCGTTGTTGCGTCCTGGGCGGTTTGACCGGCGGGTGGTGATGGATCGGCCGGATGTGAAGGGGCGGCGGGCGATTCTGGAGGTGCACACGCGGGGCAAGCCGTTGGCGCCGGATGTGGATTTGGACAAGATAGCGCGGTTGACGCCTGGGTTTGTGGGCGCGGATTTGGAGAACTTGGTGAATGAGGCGGCGATTCTGGCGGCGCGTCGGAACAAGCGGGCGATAGGGATGGAGGAGATGGTGGAGGCGATAGAGCGGGTGGCGCTGGGGCCCGAGCGTCGCAGCCGGGTCATCAGCCCCGAGGAGAAGGAGATCGTTGCCTACCATGAGGCCGGACACGCGGTGGTGATGCGGGCCATCCCCGGCAACGATCCGGTGCAGAAGGTGACGATTATCCCGCGCGGCATGGCCGGCGGTTACACCATGCCCCTCATGGAAGACCGGACGTTGAACTCTCGCGAG
>JALWHQ010000169.1 GCA_026983525.1 Anaerolineae bacterium
TGGAGCCGGCCATTGCTCATCCTGTACATCCCCCTTATCATCTTCTTCGTCCTCGCCTCCAGCGGGGATAGCGACACCCTCGCCGGGCTCGCGTTCATCACGACCATCATCTGCGGGCTGCCGGCCATGGCGTACGGGCTCTTCCTCGCCCTGATCAGCCCCATCATCACCTGGCAGATTGCCGCGGAGGGCAGCATCAGCGCGGCCCTGGACGTGCGCCGGGTGTGGCAGATTCTGCGCGACAACCTGGGCTCCGTGGTCATCATCGCCCTGGTCATCTGGGGCGTTAACGTACTGGCGCAGACCCTCGGCATGCTCATCTGCGGTATTGGCATATTCGTCACGCTAATCTGGAGCCTGTGGGTTCAGGGGCACCTGATAGGGCAACTGGGACGCATGGCGCAGGGCACCCCGCCCGCGGAGGTGATCTCGCCCGAACCCACGTTTTGATCCCACTCGCGTGGGGCCTTTCCGATCCGTGGGGGAATATCAGGCGGGCCTGCCCGTAATCCCGCGAGCATTTGACAGTGCTTATCGCGCGCGGGTATAATCGCCCATTGCGAAGTTGTTCGAGAAGAGCAACGGAAAACTGCGCGTCTGAAACTCAGGTGGCCGGGCAATGCCCGGCCACTAAAGTGACATAGGGGAAACACGCCGGGATGGACGGGCCCTTTGCCTGTTCCCCCTGAGGCAATCCCCCACGAGGACCAAGCGAGCACGGGAACTGAAGGAGAGATGAGCAATGCCTAAGCGAACCTATCAGCCGAAGAAGCGGAAGCGGGCCCGCGTGCACGGCTTCCGCGCGCGCATGCGCACCCCTGGCGGACGCCGCGTGCTCAAGCGCCGACGGCTCAAGGGCCGCAAGCGCCTGACGGTGTGAGCCAGCACCCTGTGGGGCAGTGGCAGGAAAGGGCACTCACGACATCACGTGAAGCGACAATATCGCCTGCGAGATCAGAAGCGCTTTCAACAGGTCAGGGGGGAGGGCCGGTGCTGGGCTCACCCCCTTTGTGTCTTATGTATGCTGCCCAACGGCCTGCCCTACAGCCGCTTTGGCTTCTCGGTCAGCAGGCGCATCGGCAAGGCCGTCGTGCGCAACAGGGCCAAGCGTCGCCTGCGCGAGATTGTACGCCAGCGGCAACATGCCATCCGGCCCGGATATGACATCGTCTTCATCGGGCGCCGCCCCATTGTGAACGCATCGCACGCGGAGCTGGTG
>JALWHQ010000170.1 GCA_026983525.1 Anaerolineae bacterium
TCAACCTGGCCTGGACGCACCAGCGTTACGTCAAGCAAGATCGGCGATTGGCAGCGCTGGCGGCCAAAGGGCGCGACTTTACGCCCGAGGACATCGAGACCATTGTAAGCGTGCACCGCGAACTTTGCGGTCGCGTGGTGTCCGCCTATCAAGGCCTGGCCGAACGGGGGCAAATAGAGATCACCACCAGCCCCTACCATCACCCTATCCTCCCTTTATTGGTGAACACCGACCACGCGCTCCGCACCACGCCAAACATCGAAGTGCCACGCCCCCCGTTCGAAGCCCCTGAGGACGCCCAGGCCCAGGTGGCGCGGGGGGTGGCCTTTTACGAGGAACGATTTGGCGTGCCCCCCCGCGGCATGTGGCCCTCGGAACAGGCCGTCTCCCCCGAAGTGGCGGCGATTCTGAAGTCCCAGGGCGTGGAGTGGTTCATCAGCGACGAGGCAGTACTGGGGCGCAGCCTGGGCGTCTTCTTCCACCGCGACCACCAGGAGCAAGTGCAGGAAGCCGATGTCCTTTATCGCCCGTATCGGGTGTCAACAGAGTACGGAGACCTATACGCCGTATTCCGAGACCACACGCTCTCGGACAAGATCGGCTTCGTGTACATGCATTACCCGCCTCACCAGGCGGCGGAAGACCTGGTGGTGCGCTTGCAGACCATCTACTACCGCCTGAAGGATCGGGGCCAGCCCTTCCTCGTGGTCATCGCCCTGGACGGGGAAAACGCCTGGGAGCACTACGAGGCCAACGGCGAACCCTTCCTGCGCGACCTGTACCGACGCCTCAGCGACCATCCGCTCCTCAAGACGACTACGGTAAGCGAATTCCTCGACCGGTTCCCTCCCAAGGACGGCATCGGCAGCCTGGCCACCGGCTCATGGATCAACGGTGACCTGACCACCTGGATTGGAGACCCAGAACACACGCGCGCCTGGACGCTCCTCAGAAATGCCTACACGACCGTTCAAGAACGCGCGGACGCGTGGGCTCACAACCATGAGCGCCAGGAAGCGATCCAACGCGCGCGCCATCACCTCCACGTTGCCGAGGCCAGCGACTGGTTCTGGTGGTACTCGCGGCGCAACACGTCCGACCAGGACGCCCTGTTCGACGCGCTGTTCCGGGCAAATGTGGCCGAAGTATACCGCACCCTGGGGCTCCCGGTGCCACGCGAGGTGGAAACACCCATCATCGGCGTACCCGTTCCTGCGT
>JALWHQ010000171.1 GCA_026983525.1 Anaerolineae bacterium
CAACGCCAAGTACAAGATTGAGTTGGTGGGCCGCGTGCGCCTGCCCAAACTGCCCCTCAACAGCAACGTCACCTCCTCCAACATGCGCCTGACGTTGCAGGACGGCAAACTGACGGGCAGCATCGGCAAGTTGGAGATCAACCTGGCCGGCCGGCCCTTCGTCATGCGCGACCTGTCCTACGACTTCATCAAGGTGACCGCGAACCGCGCGCCCGGCCGCGCCCGCGCCGCGGAAGCCGTCCAGTTCCAGTACGTCCTCATCGCCAAGCGCTCCGAGTGGTCGCTGCCCGAATCCTGGCAACTGAAGGGCATGGAAACCAAACTCTTCATCGAGAACGTGTCCATCTCCGACAAGAGCCCCTACATCCACATCGGCGGTGCGGGCGCGACCATCTCCATCAAGAAGAGTTACTGGCTGAGCGGCAAGCCCGGCCAGGGCTCGGGCGTGCGCTTCAACCTGGAGAAGGCGGAACTCAAGTTCGTCCAGACCTTCCAGAAGTACCAGTTCATCTTCTACGGCTCCATCGACTTCATCCTGGGCGGGAAGAAGAGCACCGTCGGCAAGACGGGCCTGGGCGGCGGCATCAAACTGGTGGTGGACAACGGCAAGGTGACCACCACCATCACCCGGGCCCAGTTGGCCGTCGGCGGGCTGGAACTGCTGGTCGAGAACATGCAATACGAGGATGGTAAGTTCACCGCCCAGGAGGCGAAACTCTCCTTCCCGCAGGCCTGGATGAAGTTCGCCAAGGGCGGCACGGTGGCCGCGGTGGTGCGCAACCTGCGCATCGACGCAAACGGCGTGACCTGGGACGGGTTCGGCACCGAGTTTGGCCTCAACGACCTGCAGATGGGCAAGGTCCTGCAACTCAAGAACATGAAGGCCAAGGTGGTCTTCAACGCCAAGAAGGAGTACGACGTCACCATCAGCGGCACCGTGCGCGTGCTGACGGTGAACCTGCAGGCGGCCCGGGCCGCGGGCGCGCACCTGCGGGCCAGCGAAGTCCAGGGCGTGGAGGCCACCTTCCAGGTGGTCGTCGACAGCAAGGGCAAGGTCACCGGTTCGGTCAGTTCCTTCAACCTGGACTTCTACGGCTTCATCATCAAGGCCTCGGGCATCAAGTGGACCGATGACGAGATGACCGTGGCCGAGGCGGTGCTGCAACTGCCCGCCAGCGTGGGCGGCGCCGAGGCCAAACTCTGGGGCATGACCATCGGTGGCACCAAGGGCTTCGACGTCAAGGGTGGCCGCTTCAAGCTGGACAACCTCTCCTTCGGCGGCATCGGCATCGAGAACGCGTTCGCCGAGTTCAAGCAACTGGACGACGGACGCTACACCATCGCCGCGGGCGCGAAGATGAACTTCGCGGCCTTCACCGTGGCGGGCAAGTTCCGCATCGAGGTGGACACGAAAGGCACTGTCTGGCTGCGGGAGGTGTACATCTCCTTCAAAGTAGGCGAACCTTCTGCTGGCATCGCCCTGGGCTCGACGGGCTTCTTCATTACCCGCATCTGGGGCAAGTTTAGCATGAGCGAGAACGAACTGGACATCTCCTTCGGCCTCTCCATCGAGACTCCGGGCAAACTCGGTTCTACAACGCTGGTCAAATTGGACGGCACGGTCAACCTGCGCCTGAAACCGAAGTTCGAGTTGAAGGCCGGCATGGACATGACCCTCATTGGCTGGAAGGCGGCCAGCGCCTACCTGCAGGTCAACACCTACGGCGTGCGTGTGGACGTCACGCTGAAGATCGCCATCATCGAGATTGTGGGCACGCTGGCCTTCGGCGTGGATCGGGATGGCGAGTTCACTATGGCGGCGCGGGTCCTGCTCAAGATTAACATCGGTTTCGCCCAGGTCTGGCCTGTCCCGCCCATTCCGCCGTTCCCCATCTACCTCGAACTGGGCGCGGAGGCGGGCAAGTTCCGCCACAAGCCCACCGGCCAGAAACTGTGGGGCGCGAAAGGGTTCTTCAACATCTTCGGATGGCGGCTCTACGGTGTGGTCATCTTCAGCCCATTCCGCCTGGAGTTCGGTAGCGGTGTGTCACCGTACAGCCTCATCTTCCCGGGTGGACTCTACCTGGCCGAAAACCCTGCCACGCCCGGGCGTGATGTGCGCTTGGTGAACATCGGCCCGGCGCGACAGATCGCCATCAGCGAGAAGATCAGTCCGCTGCACTGGGAAGATCCACAACCGCTGATGATCACCTTCCCGGATGGGCGGGTGGTGACGCCCGAGCCCAAGTACACGCAGCAGGTGGGCAACGACCTCTGGCGCTTCTACGTCATTGACAACCCGCCGCAGGGCCAGTGGCGCCTGGAGCCTCAATCCGGCAACCAACTGTACGTGCTGGGCACCGACCCTGAGCCGAGCATCAGCATCACGGTTGAGCAACTGAACACACTGCAGCGGGTGCGCCTGAACGAGGTGACCATCGACAATCCTGAGCCGCAGGTCGTGCGCCGGGTGGCGGGCAGCCCCGGCTACATGCTGGGTGACGACCGGCCGCAGGCCCTGGAGGCGCAGCGCATCCTCAAGGCCCAGCAACCGCTCACGCTGGACGACAGAGGCATGTTGCGGGTGACCTGGAACGTGAACGACAACCGCCCCAACGAGATTCAGGTGGACATCTACGCGGAGGGCGAGGACGGCACCCGCTGGCCCATCACCACGACGACGCAACTGCACGGCGTGTACGACTGGAAGCCGACGCTGCCCAGCGGCGTCTACACCTTCACCGTGGCCGCGGACGACGGCCGCAACATGCCGGTGATGAGCCAGGTGCGCTTCGTGTACAATGACACGACGCCACCGGCCCCGCCGCAGAACGTGGCCGCGCAGATGCGGGCGGACGGTACCGCGATCATCACCTGGAACGATGCCCTGGCCGATCCGGACGTGGAAGGCTACGTCATCACTTTGGAGAACTCGGAGCCGTACACCATCTCCACCCGCATCGATGAGTACATCCTCAGCGGTGTGGACGCGCAAGAAACGAAGAGGGTCAGTGTGGCCGCGTACGACCGCAGCGGTAACGTCAGCACGCCGGTGACGGTGAGCGTGCGCGGGCCCGACCTGGCCGTGGCAGGCACTTACCCGGCGGACACAGAGGTCATCACCACGACCAACGAGGTGCGCATCACCTTCAACCAGCCGGTGACGGTGACCCAGTTCACCCTGCTGGACGGGAACGGGTCGCCCGTACCGGGTGAGACGCGGCCCATCACGTACAGCCTGGGTGCAGTGCTGCCCCAGTTCGAGCCGGTGTGGGGCGCGCGCTTCCTGCCCGAAGCCCGCTGGCTACAGCCGGGCACCTACACGGCCCGTATCGTGGCCGAGGTGGACGCGCCTACCGCGGTGGCCTTACAGCGCAAGGGCTTCGGCCGGCTCATTGCCCAAGCGGGCACCACGGCCACCTATGAGTGGACCTTCCGGGTGGTGAGTACGCCGCAGCGCGCGTGGCTGCCTGTGGTGACTCGGTAAACAGCGCCAAGTGGTGTCGGGGGGCCTTACCTGTCGGCACCACTTGTACTTTTGTTCTCCTCAAGACTTTCAAGAGGCCTTCCAAGGTCCCACAGACCTTGGAAGGCCCTTCTGGGATAATCAACATGCCCGATCGTATTTACCTGCATACCTTGGGCACCTTTAGCGTAATGGTCGGTATGCCCCCGCGGAGCGCGCGCGTACGTGCCCAGAATACCCGTTGGCTTCTGGCTTATTTGGCCGCGCGTGGTCCTGGTTCCATCCTCCGCGAACAGATTATCCGCGAACTTTGGCCCGAATCGTCCAAGTCCCGCGCCCGTCGCCGCTTGAGCCATACCATCTGGTTGGCTCGCAATGAACTCGACCCTTCCATCATTGTGTCCGATGGGGATGCCCTGCGTCTGGGCGAGGTGGTCGTCAGTGATGTACAAGAGTTCCTTCACGCTGCTGCCTCCGCTACCATTCCTTCCCTTCGAAAGGCGGTGTCGCTCTATGCCGGGGATTTCTTGCCCGAGTGCTACCAGGAATGGGCCCAGCAAGAGCGAGAACGCCTGCGCGAGATGTACTTAACTATCTTGGCACGCTTAGCGCGCTTACTCGAGCAGGAGGGTCAGTATGAGATGGCCGTCGAGTACGCGCGTGATTGGGTGCGTGTAGATCCCTTGGATGAATCCGCTCATGCCATGCTCATGCATCTTTACTTGGCGATGGGGCACCCGGCACAGGCAATTCAACAGTACCAGCGTATGAATGCGCTTCTTCGTCGGGAACTCGGCGTTACGCCTTCGCCCGCTCTTCAGTCCTTGTACGAGCGCATTCGTGCTCAACATGCAGCCGTGTCCCTGGCTCCTCCCTTCGTGCACCCTGAGACCATCCCCCTTGTTGGGCGAGAAAGCGAATTGGCCTTGCTTCGGCCGCTTCTCTTTCAGGCACAACAGGGGCTGGGTTCGGCGGTCTTTCTGGAAGGGGAGGCGGGTATTGGCAAGACTCGCCTCCTGCAAGAAGTATCTGAGGAAGCACAACGACTTGGCCTGAATGTGGTATGGACCCATGCTCGTTCTGGCTCTCCCTATTCACCCTTACCTGATGCTATCTTAGCGCTCAGCGAACGTTTGGGGACATCCTCTTTTCCCCTTTCCTTAGAGATGCAGCGCGTCCTGGCGCATCTTGTCCCTGATATTGGCGATCCACTTCCTAATGTGCGGCCGTCCCAACTGCACGAGGCCGTGACCCAGTTTTTTTCGGCTGCAGCTCAGAATCACCCTCTCTTGCTCATTTTGGATGACATGCACAATGTTTCACCAGAAACCTTGCACATCCTAACGCGTTTGGGACGGCGTGTCCGCACCTTACCGCTCATTCTCGTTGTGGTGTATCGGCCTCTTGAGATACAGGGCCGTCCCGCGGGGTGGAGGGCTCTCCAGGAATTGGATGTGGCCGCGGCACCCAAGCGAGTGCGCCTGGGACCATTAAGTTCTGGGGGCGTCTACATACTGGTCGCTCGTGCCTTGGGTGTCCCCGTGGACCATCCGGTGATTCAGCAACTGGTTCCTCTGAGTACGGGCGTTCCTCTGTACACATTAGAGATGCTCAGGGCCTTGTACCGGCGAGGCATTCTTAGACGCGAGGGAGGTACATGGTTTCTCACAGAGGAGAATGTCTATCTGCCCGGTGAAATCTATGCGTTGGTGCAAGAGCGGATTCGGACCCTCCCCTCGCGAGAACGCCAAACGCTGGAAAAGCTCGCTGTGGTCGGTGAATTCATTCCGACCTCCATATGTGTGGCCCTTGGTGGCACCAATGTAACGGCTACTCTGCACACTCTCGAACGACACGGCTTCCTCGTCGCAGATAAGGCCGGATATCGATTTAGCCACGTGGTCGTACACCGTGCTACTTACGATCAGATTCCTGAAGAAACGCGTTCCCGTCTCCATCGAGAGGTAGCCCAAATGCTTCAGGTAGAGACGCCCGTCCCTTGGAGTGACGTGGCTTTCCACCTGGAACGAGGGGGACGTGAGCATGTGGCTGTTGGCGCATACTTGCAAGCCGCACAGCACGCCCAGCGGCTTTTTGCCCATGATCAGGTGATTACGCTGTGTACCCGAGCCTGCCACTTGGTCTCAACGAGCCTGCCGGATACCACAGTGTGTGACCTGTTGTTAACGCGTGCCACATCCTGGTTCCATCTCGGCCGGTACGCGCGTGTCCGAAAGGATGTGGCTCAGGCCATTCGTTTAGCCCGAGTTCTGCGCAGCCATGCGCGTCTGGCCCGTGGGTGTCTTCTTGCGGGTCAGGTTAATTTCCGGGAAGGGCGATATGCGTCCGCATTGCTGTTCTATACACGTGCTCAGCGTGCTGCCCTCATCGCCCATTTGCCTGATGTCGCGGCTCGGGTCTTGTCTCTTATCTCCGATGTGCACTTGCGTCGTGGTGACCTGGAGGCCGCGCGCGCAAGCGCAGAAGACAGTTATGCCCTCTATGAGCGTGCCAATTCGGATGCGGGCAAAGCCTTGGC
>JALWHQ010000172.1 GCA_026983525.1 Anaerolineae bacterium
GCTCCTCCTCCGTGTACAGACCCTTTTCAATAGCCTTCTGCCTAACCTTCTCAACGTCTATCCCTCTTCCGTCGTCCGAGACCTCTATGACCACGTTGCCTCCCTCCTGGAAGGCTCTTATCCTTATGTGTCCCTCTATGGGCTTTCCGAGGGCTTCCCTCTCCTCGGGGGTCTCTATGCCGTGGTCTATCGCGTTCCTTATAAGGTGTATCATCGGCTCGGCTATCTTTTCAACTATAACCTTATCCAGCTTGGTGTCTCCGCCCTCTATCTCCAGCTTGACCTTCTTCCCGAGGGTGCGGGATAGGTCTCTGACCAGCTTGGGGAAGCGCTCAAAGAGAGTTGAGACGGGTATCATCCTCATCTCAAGGACAGTCCTCTGTAAGCTGTCCATCAGACTCCTGAACCTGTGTATGTTATCCTTGAGCTCCTTCGCAGCCTCCGGGACTCCGTAAGTCCTCTGGAGTTTGGAAGCGAACAGGTATATCCACTCCTTAAAGACGGAGAGCTCTCCCACTATGTCCATGAGGTCTCTGACCATGCTCTCTTCAATCTTCAGGTAGCTGGTGCGTGTGACGTACTTTGAGGCGTCAAAGGACTTCTTGTCCTCCCTCTTCTCCTCCTTCTTTACCTCCTTGCTCTTCTCCTCAACAAGCTTCTGGAGGTCGTTTGCAAGCTCCTCAAGGTTCTGACAGAACTCTTTAAAGTCAACGTTCCCAAAGGCGTTCTGGAGCTCCTTTATCTTCTTGTTCAGCTCCTCAAAGCCGAGCTCCTTGGTGAGCTTGTGGAGGGTCAGAAGGGAACGTCTGAAGAAGTCCTCCTCTTCTTCGTTGAGCTCTTCCTTGGAGCAGAGTTCCCTGTAAACCGGTATATACTGGGAAGCCACGTTCAGAAGTGCGGACACATCGGCGGGTAGCCCTTCGCCCTGTTTGAGCTCCTCCTTCTTTTCAGTGCTGCTGCCGAGCTCCTCAAGGAGTTCAAAGACGTCCTCGGCGTCCTCCTCCTTCCCCTCCGAGAAGGCTAAAAAGAGGTCGTCCAGCCTGTCAACGAGCTCCTGAAGGATCTCAACCTGCCTGTCCGTTAATCCTATGCCCGAATCTCTCGCCTTCTGGAGGACGGTCTCAGCCTTGTGGGTTATCTCGTGTATGTACTTCAGGTTGGGTTCTTCCCTGTAGGAGATTATTAAACCCGTATTACCCTTAAGGGTGTGGAAG
>JALWHQ010000173.1 GCA_026983525.1 Anaerolineae bacterium
AGGCCAGCGATGGCGTCGAGGGTTTTTCGCTCACGCGCTTCCAGCGTGGCCTTCACTTTTTCCCATGCCTGGGGGATGATGGCCCCCTCCTCGTAGAGGCTCTTTAACTGACGCAACGCCGCGCGAATGCCCAACAGTTCCCCCTGTAGATACTGGTACCGCAAAAAGGGCTCGCTGTGTCCCACCAGCCCGAGACGCTTGAGCAGGAATTGGATGGTCGTGCCCTGGACAAGGAGGGTGAAGAGGACAACGCCAAACGTCATGGCCAGGAGTTCCTCTCGGTAAGGAATGTCCTTTTCCACCAAGGAGAAAGCCAGGGCCAAACTGACCGCGCCGCGTAATCCTCCCCAGAAGAGGACGTGTTGATAGCGCATAGGGGGCTGTCGTTCCAGCAGCCGTAACAACGCACTAAGTCCATATACGGACAGCGTACGTACCAGGAGTACACCCACAATAGCCATGCCAATGGCATAGGCGTTCGTCACCAGTTCTGTGACGCGAATATTCATACCGATGATCAGGAACACGAAGGAGTTGGCGAGGAAAGCCAGGTATTCCCAGAAGTTGACGATCACTATCTGGCTGGTGGGCGACATGCGTTGATGGCTGAGGTTGCCGTTGACCAACCCGGCCATCACGACGGCCAGGACGCCGCTCACGTGGAACTGCTCGGCCAGGAGGTATGCGCCATAGGCCAGGATGGTGGTTAGGGTCGTCTCGATGAGGTAATCGTCAACCCGAGTTAACACTTGGGCCACCAGGATACCCAGCACCAGCCCGACCAAAATGCCACCGGCAGAGATACGTACAAAGTCCACGAGGCCTGCAATAGGATCCAAGGCCCCTTCCACAACCAACAGCGTCATGATTTGAAATACGACGATGGCCGTGCCATCGTTGAACAGGCTTTCTCCTTCCAATAGGGTGGTGAGACGTGAGGGCGCGCCCAGTGTTTTGAACGTGGAAACTACGGCCACCGGGTCGGTGGCCGAAATGAGGGCAGCGAAGAGTAGGGCGACAGGCAGGGGGAGGATACCGGTCACGGTGAGGAAGTAGCCTAATAGCGTGGTGGAGAGGAGCACACCGAGTACGGCCAGGCTGAGGATGGGGCCGATGTCTTCGAGGAGTTGGTCAGCCTGGAGGTGAAAGGCGGCCTCAAAGACAAGAGGGGGCAGGAACAAGGCGAGCACGAGTTCAGGCGTCATCTCCACGCGTAGGATGCCTTGCACACTTAGCACGAGCCCAGCAAGGACAAGGGCGACCGTGTAAGGCACTTGTATCCGTCGGACGGCAATGGCTACCAGGGAGACGACGATAAGGATGGCAACAACGGTGATTTCGGTAGATAGGATGATTTCGGCCATGTTCTACAGGATGTGACGCAGGAATTCGCGTGTGCGTTCGTGTTTGGGATGGGCGAACATCTCCTCGGGCGGAGCTTCCTCCACAAAGATGCCTTCGTCCATGAAAATGACTCGGTCTGCTGCGTGTTTGGCAAACCCCATTTCATGGGTCACCACGAGCATGGTCATCCCCTCGTCTGCCAGTTCTTCCATGACTTTGAGCACTTCGCCCACCAGTTCGGGATCCAAGGCAGAGGTGGGCTCGTCGAAGAGCATGACGTCGGGCTGCATGGCCAGGGCGCGAGCGATGGCCACGCGCTGCTGCTGTCCTCCCGAAAGTCGACTGGGGTACTCGTCCCGCTTGTCCATGAGCCCGACCTTGGCCAAGAAGTACTCCCCGATCTTGACGGCCTCGTCGCGCGGCATACCCTTGACGGTCACCAACCCCTCAATGACGTTTTCCAAAGCGGTCATGTGGGGAAACAGGTTAAAGGACTGGAACACCATGCCCACGTGGGTGCGCAGTTCCCGAATCATGCGCTGTTCTTTCCGGTTGTAGTGAGGCTTGGCCGGAATGTGATAACCCGCGATATAGATCTCCCCCATGTCCGGTTTTTCCAGGAAGTTTAAGCAGCGTAAGAACGTGCTTTTGCCGCTTCCACTGGGGCCAATGATGCACACCACTTCCCGCGGTTGTACTTCCAGGTTTATCCCTTTCAATACGTGAAGTGTGCCGAACCACTTGTGCAAGTTTTGAACGGCCACCATTGGTTTGCTCATGGTGCTTCCCCGTCATCCTCCATCTCTTTAGTGCGTCACCATTTGCCGTTCCGATTGTCCCAGCCGGGCTTCAATGCGGCGCTGGATGCTTTCGAAGATCATAGTCATGATCCAGTACAGAGCCGCGGCGACAAGAAGCGTCTCCATGCTGCGGAATTTCTGGCGCCCTATTTTTTGCGCCCGCCAGAACATTTCCTGGGCCCCCATGAAGGAGACAAGCGCGCTGTCCTTGAGCATAGCAATGAACTCATTGCCCGTAGGGGGAATGATAACTTTCAGGGCCTGGGGGAGGATGATACGCCGCATCATTTGGCCGTAGGTCATGCCCAGGGCAAGTGCGGCCTCGCGCTGGCCATGAGGAATGCTTTGGATGCCGGCGCGGAAAATTTCCGTCATATAAGCACCGTAATTGATACCCAGCGCCAGGATACCCGAGGCAATGGCGGGCAGGGTCAGCCACTTGTCCCATGGAGGGCCGAGGTTTTGCCCAACCTGCGGGAGTCCCAGGTAGATGAAGAAAATCTGCACAATGAGCGGGGTGCCCCGAATGATGGAAACGTAAAAGGTGGCGATACTGTTGAAAATGGGGTTGCGGGAGATGCGTCCGAGCGCGCCCAACAACGCTAACAAGGTGGCCAGCAAGATAGAACCAATACATACCAGCAGTGTAACGGGAATGCCTTTGGCAATGTACGGAAGCCACTTGAGTTGAAACTGGACGTCGAGCCCCAGTTGACGCAGAAAGAGGAATAAAATGGCCAAGATTATAGCATATATAACGCCAAAGCGCACTCGCCTGCCCGTTGTCGAATGCCACCACCCCCAAAACCCTGTGGCCTGGGGCGGCGCCAGAGGCGTGGTTGACGTGGTCATTGCTCTCCTCCCACTCTGTTCCTGATCCACATAGAAATCCTGGACTTTGATTGCAAATTTCCAAATTATCCCGACATTGGACAGACCGTAGACTGACACACAATCCCGCCTGGAGGTAAACCTCCAGGCTACGTCAGGGCAGAGTCCCCTCGAAGGGGGCTCCATTTAGGCCGCTTCCAGCAGCCTTCGCCTCGATGTAGCGCGGGGTCTTTAGGATACCGTTGGTAAACCCGCTGTGTCTGGCCCTCACCTTCCCCATCGGTGGGGGAAAGACCACGTCATCTCTCGCAAAGGCGCCAAGCCGCTAAGTTATTGTTTTTTCCCTTTGCGTCTTGGCGGCTTGGCGAGCGAGATAGATGTGAAACGTGCCCTGGGCCAGGCGGCCGTCTATCAAAAGTCCAGTAGAGATCGCATCAGAGGCCGCATGACCGTACAGCAACACATGAAGGGGACAGGATAGGCCTCTATGCATTGTAGCACATTTCAACCAACCAAGGGGAAATTTATGGGCGGGCGCTTTGCCCCGCTTTCGGCAGGCTTACCAAGGGTATTCCTTTCACCTGGACTTTTGACAAAGTCCCGTGGTACGGAGAAGGGCGGGGGAGGGAAAAGGGGAAGGCTATATGTTGCGGCTCGGCGAAACTGACGGCAGCGAACGTTAATAGGCCCCGCCCTCTCGTTTACCAGGTTGGCTCTTCTGATGCTATACTTATGGTGACCTGTGGGGGCAGAAGGTGAGAGGGGAGCCAGCCCAGGGCTATAGGCTCCTCCGGTGTCCACTGCAGAAAGACCGCCAACCCTGGGGGGAGGGGATGAGCATACCCGAACGCATCAACACTCGCGTCGAACGCGTTTCGATGAACTTCGTCCAGAGCACTCAAACTCCTCAGTTTAACCCGCAAGATTCAGTTCGTAAGAAAGTCTCCCAACCCCCCATCGCGCCCATGAGATGGCTCCGCGGGCGTATCATGGCGACAAGGTCGCGCAGGCAGAACTGAAGCGGGTGGAAGGCGAGATTGACCGCATCGCGGCCCGGTTGTGGGGCCTGAGCGAGGAAGAATTGCGGGAGATTCAGGCGAATTCGGAGGAACTCACAGGCGAATTCGGAGGAACTCAAAGGATAGAGTTATGTTAGAGCGCATACTTCTGAAAGGCTACAAATCCATTGGGGAAGCGGATATAGAACTTCGTCCGGTAAATGTGCTCATTGGAGCCAACGGGGCGGGCAAGTCCAACTTCATTAGCCTGTTTCAGTTCATGAACCGGGTGGTCAACCAGGGCATGCAAACCTATGTGGCCCAGGCTGGCGGGGCGGACCAAATCCTGCACTATGGCCGCAAGACCACCGAACGCCTGGAAATTGCCTTTTGGTTCGTCCGGCCGGGCAACCTGACCAACGGCTATGAATGCAGCCTGGTCCCCACCGCTGAGGACCTACTGGTTTTTGAAGAGGAAGCCGTATATTTTCATGACCGCAACAGGTATGAACGGCCTTACGAAAGCTTGCGCGCTCTTGAAGTACACAAAGAAACTTTGCTGCCCGAGTGGAAACGAAGAGATGGCGTGGCCCGTTATGTCTACAACGCGCTGAACTCCTGGCAGGTGTATCACTTTCACGACACCAGCGAATCGGCGAAGGTCAAACAAACCGGTGATATCTACGACAATCTATTTCTACGTCCGGATGCATCCAATCTGGCTGCCTACCTGTACATGTTGCGAGAAACCCAGGAGGACTACTACCGCACTATTGTGGAAACCATCCGCCTGGCGGCCCCTTTCTTTGGCGACTTTGTGTTGCGCCCCTCGCCTTTTAACCCCGAAAAAATACGCCTGGAATGGCAAGAGCGCGACTCGGATATGCTTTTTGGGCCTCATGCGCTGTCCGATGGTACACTGCGCTTTATCTGCCTGACCACCCTCTTCTTGCAGCCCCCGGAACGTCTTCCCGAGACGATTGTGTTGGATGAACCCGAACTGGGCCTTCACCCCTATGCCATCGCGTTGCTGGCCGATATGGTGCGGAGCGTTTCTCAGCATACGCAAGTGATCCTGGCAACCCAGTCCGTTACCCTGGTCAACCAATTCCAACCCGAAGACATCTTGGTGGTTGACCGCGTCCACAGGAAAACGACATTTCGTCGGCTTCCGGAAGCCGAGATGGCCTCATGGCTGGAGGATTATGGACTGGGTGACCTGTGGGAGAAGAACTTGCTCGGAGGGCGGCCATCGTTATGAGGAAAGTATTGGTCTATGTCGAAGGTCAGACCGAGGAGACCTTCGTGCGTGACGTGCTGGCCCCTTATTTATGGCAGAAATGTCGTCTTCAGTTTGTCCCTACCTTGGCCCGTACAAAGCGCACGAAAGCAGGGCAGACGTTCAAAGGAGGCATTGTCTCGTATCAAAAAGTGAGAAGGGATGTGCTCAGGCTCCTGAACGACAGCAGCGCTACCTTGGTGACCACCATGATAGACTATTACGGTCTCCCTGACGACTTTCCAGGGAAAAGATCGCTTCCTCCTGGAACACCCTACCAGCGTGTACGCCATCTGGAAGAAGCCTTCAAGAACGACATTGGTCATCCCCGCTTCTTGCCGTTCCTGGTTTTGCATGAGTTTGAAGCCCTTGTGTTGACAGACCCAACCCACCTGGCAAGGATCTTGCCACAATATACCGCCGTCCTCCCCCGCCTCCAGCAAGAGATTGGCGGATTACCCCCGGAGGAGATTAACGAGGGAAGAGACACGCATCCTGCGGCGCGCATTCAACGGTATTTTCCCGGATATCAAAAGAGACTACATGGGCCTCTGGTTATCAAGCAAATCGGAATACAAACCATCCGAAGTAAGTGCCCGCACTTCAATGAATGGTTGAACAAGATAGAAAGCCTGTGTGATTTTGGAAAAGGGGAGTAATATCGATGCCAACCCATTCCAACCGCTCCGGCAAGCCTTGCGTACCCTGGTGGAGAATGCCGAGACGCCCACCGGACCAACTAATACAT
>JALWHQ010000174.1 GCA_026983525.1 Anaerolineae bacterium
GTTACCTGGAAAGCCAAGGGATAAATGCTCGGCCTGGTGGTGGTGATGGGGTAGGGGAAGGCGTGGGGGGTGGGGTGAACGTGGGGGTGGCCGTAGGAAGTGGAGTCGGGGTAGATGTTGGGGAAGATGTGGGAGTTGGTGTCGGTGTGGCCGTAGGGGACGCGTTGACTAATGCCTGGTATCCCACGTAGTCGTGTACGGCCAGGGTGTCAAAGGCCGGGTGGGGCCCGTAGGTGGCGTAGACGGCCTGCAACTCCCGCTCCAGCGCGATGGCCCCTTCCTCACAAAAGGTGATCTTCTCCGGACTTAGGCCACAGTTCGTCTCCACCCCAATGACGACCCTTTTGCCGTACGCGGCTGCGGTCGTCATCTCATTGGACACCAGGTCGATAATCCCATCAGGGGGCTGGGCATGGTCGCGATAGGCCATTATCGCCACCCTGTCGACCCGCTTGAGTACCCTTTCGTGTAGAGGACGAGTCGTGCCGTTGCGGGTAACCGGAATGGCGTCGAACCAGAAGGGAATATCCACAGTCAGGATGAGGGATGTGCCCTTGACCTCTGTCTGAAGTGCTTCCAGCAGGTCCAGATACTGGTTGGCTACGTTGTTCCTATCGGCCGTCCACTCGGGAAGGAGGTAGGGTTCGATGTCGAAGTGGAGTCCCAGGGGGGGGGAGGATAGGCTGTTGGCGAAAGTGACGGCCTGCCGGGCGAGGCTTATGGGGATGCCGTGGTTACTCTGGAGGGCCCACTGGGGATTTCCGAAGAGGAGTTCAACGCGAAGGTTGTACGTTGCGGCCTCGGTGATGATGTCGGCCAGTGTTTGGGGAGAGGTGGTGAGCAAGGTTTGGCTTTCGAGGTAGATTGTGTTCACGTAGTGATCCCGGGCAAAGGCGAAGGCGTTGGCCCGCTGGCGGGAATCGAGAAGTTGGGTGTAGTGCCACAGCCAGAGGTCACGGCTTGGAGGTGTGGCCTGTAGGCTGGGCTGCGATTGGCCCCATAAGGGGGGCGTGAAACCAGCAGTGAGAACGAAGGTCATGATCAAGAGCAGTAACGTAGGCCGATGGGCGCGCATCACGTCCATATCCTTTCACGGAGGAATCTTCCTCCCCCCGGTAGAGTTCCGGGGGGAGGAAGGAAGTTACCTGGAAAGCCAAGGGATAAATGCTCGGCCTGGTGGTGGTGATGGGGTAGGGGAAGG
>JALWHQ010000175.1 GCA_026983525.1 Anaerolineae bacterium
ACGTATAGGGGTGTCTGGCCCAGGGACCCCCATCCTAAACATCTATAGCGACTTGGGGATAACCACTACTCTCCCATACTGGTATGGGAGGATCACGCTTAGGGTTGATGCTATCGGGCTGGTTGCAAACGGCTTCTCACAGGAGCTGGGTGCTGCGAGGCTTATAATAGGTGGTACAAAGGCGTATCTATATGGATATTTCTATGGGGTGCCCATCGATCTAGACTGGTCCAGCCCCTCCACGAGGATAGAGATCTATATAACTGGGGTCAGGGGGTCTCCATACTACGCCGTTCTAAGGGGGCTTATGAGGATCGACTCTGGGCTGGTGGAGACAGTTATCTATGTGAATATCATGGATAGGACTGTCTGGATCCCAGGGCCTATCCAGTTTATGGGCTGGTTCTAGACAACCCACCCCTCTTTTTCTCCATCCTCATATCCAGGTATTCAAGGCTTAGTAGGCTCGCTATCAATGCCTTGGTCGCCTCGCATAGTGGGCATAGTGTGCCATAGTCCTTTATAGATATGTAGGTGAGTAGTAGCCCGAGGAGTAGCATAGGTATGAAGACTGAGACGGCTATCTTACGTAGCTTGGGGTCCTCCCTCACGCTACCCAGTAGATATAGGATGGATGCTAGGAGTGGGAAGACTGATATTGGTAGCCCGCTTACACGTGAGAAGGGGGTTGAGAGGAGGATTTCACATCCCCCGTCTGGTGTGCATACCCCCGTCTCACCCCCAAGCGTCTCTAGCGTGAGGAGTATAGAGGTTATCCATATGCCTAGCGCGACTAGCTGGGGGGCCCTCTTGAGTCCACTACTCCCTCTGTAGCTCATCGATGACGAACCTTCCATCCCTGTATATCAGGTCTCCATCTGCATATACCTTGGCCCCCTCCATGTTCTTCACCATATCCATGTGTATTGAGGACTTGTTCCTACCACCTGTATAGGGATATGCGCTGCCTAGGGCCATGTGCATCGTACCGCCTATCTTCTCGTCGAAGAGTATGTTCTTTATCGGCCTGGTAATGTCGTAGTTTAGGCCGAAGGCGAGCTCTCCAGGTATGGAGGCACCATCGTCGACGCTGATTATCTTTTCCAGGTATTCCTGGCCCTCCCTCGCCTTTGCCTCCACGACTCTCCCCCTCTCGAACCTGAGCTTCACACCCTTCATCTCCATGCC
>JALWHQ010000176.1 GCA_026983525.1 Anaerolineae bacterium
ACCTTGGGCGGCGTGATGACGGTGCTCATCCCCCGCAATACGACCATTCCCACCCGCAAGACGGAAATCTTCAGCACCGCGGAAGACAACCAGACAGCGGTGGACATCAACGTCCTGCAAGGTGAACGCCCCATGGCCAAAGACAACAAGCTTCTCGGCACCTTCCGGTTGGATGGCATCCCGCCCGCTCCTCGTGGCGTGCCGCAGATCGAAGTCACCTTCGATATCGACGCCGACGGCATCTTGCACGTGACCGCGAAGGATAAGGCCACGGGCAAGGAGACCGGTATTAAGATCACGGCCACCACGAACCTAAGCGAAGAGGAAGTGGAAAAGATGGTGCGCGAGGCCAAGGAGCATGAACGGGAAGATGAAATGCGACGGCAGCTCATCGACGCCCGCAACACGGCGGATAGCACCGTCTACGCCACCGAGAAGATGCTGAAAGAGCTTGGTGACAAAGTCCCCGTGACCGAAAAAGGCCAGATCGAGAATCTGATCAACGAGCTGAGACAGGCCATGGAAGGCGATGACGTCAACCGCATCCGCAGCCTCACCGAGCAACTCCAACAGGCCAGTCACGCACTGAGCCAACAGCTCTATAGCCAACAAGCTGCTGGCCCCACACCCGGCGCTGACGGCGGCTCCGAGGCCGCTGGCCCCACTGGCGGCGACGAAGAGGTCGTCGAAGGCGACTTCCGGGAAGTCTAAGCCTGGACGATGGGCGATAGACCGGGGACGACGCCTCCCCCTCTATCGTCGACAGTCCAACGTCCGAGTAACCACATACGCGGGCGGGAGTCGCCATCATGGCCTCCCGCCCGTTTTCTTTGGGATGAACACCGATTATAGATCACCGACTACTGAAAACGACCTACTGCCAACCATGCCCTACGATCCTTTCTTCCGTAACCCCCTTGATCCCCGCTACAACCCATACGTGATTCAACATCGCAAACCCGTTAAGCGCATCAAAGTGCGGCGCGCGGGTGCCCCTCATTCATCGCCATCCCAACAACCCACGGAGGACCATTCCAGCATTATGAAACAAGACAAACAAACGCAGCCACCTATCTCTACTGACGAAATCGAACAACCACAATCCATCGACTGGCAGGAGCAATATGCCCGCCTGCAGGCCGATTTGGAAAACACGAAAAAACGCATCGAGAAACGCTATGC
>JALWHQ010000177.1 GCA_026983525.1 Anaerolineae bacterium
GTCCTACCGCCCCGACGACGGGCGCTACGGCGAAAATCCCAACCGCATGCAGATGCACACCCAGTACCAGGTCATCCTCAAGCCCGACCCAGGCAACCCGCAGGAAATCTACCTGCAGAGCCTGGAGGCCATCGGCATCGACCCCGCGGAGCACGACATCCGCTTCGTGGAGGACAACTGGGAATCGCCCGCGCTGGGCGCGTGGGGCCTGGGCTGGGAGGTCTGGCTCGACGGCCTGGAGATCACCCAGTTCACCTATTTCCAGCAGGCGTGCAGCCAGGTGCTGGACCCGCCCGCGGTGGAGATCACCTACGGGCTCGAGCGCATCGTCATGTTCCTCCAGCGCGTGCGCAGCGTGTGGGACATCGACTGGGACGGCGTCCACACCTACGGCGATATCCTCCTCCAGCCCGAAATCGACCACTGCAAGTATGACTTCGAGGTCGCGAACATCGAGCGGCTGCGCCAAATGTACGACCTCTTCGAGGCCGAGGCCAAGTCCGCCATCGCCGCGGGCCTGGTTATCCCCGCGCACGACTACGTCCTGCGCTGCTCCCACACCTTTAACATCCTGGACGCGCGCGGGGCCATCGGCGTCACCGAGCGCGCCTCCTACTTCGCGCGCATGCGCGACCTGGCCCGCCAGGTGGGTGAACTCTACCTCAAGCAGCGGGAGGAGGCGGGGTTTCCGTGGTTGAAACATTCGTTTGTAGGGGCACGGCATGCCGTGCCCCTACAGCGGCATGCCGTGCCCCTACAATCACCCGCTGATTTCGTCATCGAAATCGGCACCGAGGAACTGCCCGCGCAGGACGTGCGCGCGGCCATCGAGCAGTGGCAGGATGCCGTGCCCCAGATGCTCGCGGACCTGCGCCTGACCCACGATGGCGTCACCGTCACCGCCACCCCGCGGCGCATCGTCGCCTACGTGCGCAACCTGGCCCCCCGCCAGGAGGACCGCGTCGTCGAAGTGAAGGGGCCGCCCGCCAAGGTTGCGTTCGACGACGAGGGCCGGCCCACCAAGGCCGCGGAAGGCTTCGCCCGCTCTCACGGCATCCCCGTGGAAAGCCTGGAGGTCCGCACCGAGGGCAAGAAAGCCTACGTTGTCGGGGTGAAGCGCGAGCCCGGCCGCGACGCGGCGGACGTCTTGGCCGAGGCCCTGCCCGACCTCATCGCGCGGCTGCGCTTTGGCAAGACCATGCGCTGGAACGAAACGGGCGTCGCGTTCAGCCGCCCCATCCGCTGGCTCCTCGCGCTCCACGGCGAGAACGTCATCCCCTTCGAGTACGCGGGCCTGCACAGCGGCAACGTCACCCGCGGGCCGCGGCCCCTCGGCTCCCCCGAGCGGGCCATCGCCCGCGCGGCCGACTACTTCCCCACCATGAGCGACCTGCGCATCGTGGTAGATCGGGAGAAGCGCCGCCGTTCGGTGTGGGAACAGGTAACGGCTCTGGCGCGCGAGGTCGGCGGCACCGTGCCCGAAGATCCCGCGCTGCTGGACGAGGTCACCGACCTGGTGGAGTGGCCCGTCGCGCTGCGGGGCGGGTTCGAGGAGAAGTACCTCAGCCTGCCCAAGGACGTGCTCATCACTGTGATGAAGAAGCACCAGCGCTACTTCCCCATCGTCCACCCGGAGACGGGGGAAATGATGCCTTACTTCATCGCGGTGGCCAACGGCGAGCGGAAGGACATGGACCTGGTGCGCCGCGGGTACGAGGACGTGCTGCGGGCCCGCTATGCGGACGCGGAATTCTTCGTGCGGGAAGACCTCAAGCACCGCCTGGAGGACTTCTTCCCCAAGTTGGACACGCTCACCTTCCAGGAGAAACTGGGCTCCATGCTGGCCAAGCAGCGCCGCGTGGAGCGACTCACGCCTATTATTGCGGAGGCCCTGGGTCTTTCCCCCGAGGAAAAGGTCTGGGCCGAGCGGGCCGCGCACCTGTGCAAGGCCGACCTGGCCACGAACATGGTCATCGAGATGACCTCCCTCCAGGGTATCATGGGGCGGGAGTACGCGCGGCACCAGGGCGAGCCCGAGCCCGTGGCCCTCGCCATCTACGAGCACTACCTGCCCCGCTTCGCGGGGGACGCGTTGCCCGAGACCAAGCCCGGCATTGTCCTCGCCATTGCCGACCGCCTGGACAGCCTTGTCGGCCTCTTCGCGGTGGGGCTGAAGCCCACGGGGTCCGCGGACCCGTACGGACTGCGGCGGGCCGCGCTGGGCCTGGTGCACATCCTCATCGGGCGAGAAATCCCCTTCAGCCTGCGTCGCCACCTGGCCGACGCGGCCAAACTCCAGCCCGTGCCCGTGAGCGACGAGGTCCTCGCGGACGTGTGGGCCTTCATCGTGGACCGGCTCAAAGTCTGGCTGCGGGAACAGGGCCTGCCCCACGACGTGGTGGAGGCGGTGGTGGCCGAGCGAGGTGACGACCCGTACGCGGCCTACCGCGCAGCCCGCGATCTGGCCGAGGCCGTCCAGGCCCCCGACTGGCCCGAGGTACTGGTGGCCTACGCGCGGGCCAAGCGCATCGTGCGCGACCTGGAGGAGACCTACCCCCTCGCGCCCGAGTACTACACCGAGCCCGCGGCCAAGGCCCTGTACGAGGCGTGGCAGACAGCCCGCGCCCGCGTGGACGCCGACCCCGAGGTGCCCACGCTTGTGGCCGTCCTGCGCGACCTGAAGGATCCCATCAACGACTTCTTCACCCACATCCTGGTCATGGCCGAGGACCCGGAGGTGCGTCGCGCGCGGCTGGCCCTGGTGCAAGCCGTCGCCGCCCTACCCGACGGCATCGCGGATCTCGGCAAGTTACAGGGCTTCTGATCTCCAATCTCTAATCTCCACACCACCATGACTTACGCAGGCAAGCGGGTAATAGGCATAACCGGCCCTATAGGCACGGGCAAGTCGGCCGTGCTCAAAATCTTGGAGGAATTGGGCGCGGAGGTCATCGACGCGGACAAGGTGGCCCACCAGGTGATGGAGCCCGGGGGCGCGGCCTATGAGGCGGTCGTGGCCGAATTTGGGCCGGATATTTTGAGGCCGGATGGGCGTATCGACCGCGCGCGCCTGGCCGACATCGTCTTCAACGACCCCGACGCGTTGCGTCGTCTCGAGCGCATCGTGCATCCGGCGGTGTACCAGGAGATCAAGGGGCGAATCGAGGCCACGGATAAGTCCATCGTGGCCCTGGAAGCCATCAAACTCCTCGAAGCTGGGTTGAGCCTGAGCCTGTGCGACGAGGTGTGGGTGGTCGTGGCCGACGAACAGGTCCAATTGAAACGGCTCAAGCAGCGAGGCATGAGCGAGGAAGAAGCGCGGCGTCGTCTCGCGGCCCAGATGCCTCGGACGGAGTACGAGCGCCGCGCGGATGTGGTCATCGACAACAGCGGCAGTCTTGCCGAGTTGCGGCAGCAGGTAGAGCAGCAGTGGCGTCGGCTAACAGGCGCAGGAGAGTGAGGCCAATCCGCTCGGGTCGGCCCTCGTGCCTATCCCTCTAACTCCTTCAGCCGCTTTTCCCACTTTTCCACCAACCGCTTGTAGACGTTCTCGGAAATCTGCCCGCTCGCCAGTTGCATATCCAGGCTGTCCAACAATTCCCGGATTTCCTCCGCGGTCTTGGGAGCCTTGGGCGCGGCAGGGGCTTGTTGTTGGGGCTGCTGCTGTTGTTGGGCTGCCCCCAGGGCACCGGCGATCATCTGGGCCATGCCCATGCCCATGCCCAACCCTGCGCCCATGCCCAGGCCCGTGCCTGTCGCGCCACCGGCTTCGCCACCCGATTGGGCCGCGGCCTCCATGGCGCGCGCGGCCTTCCACTGCAAGTACTTGGTCATGTCCCCGATGGCGCCCATGGCCGCGCGCTCGCTGATCGCCTTCTCCGTCTCTTCGTCGGGCGTGATGGCGACGATGCGCACTTCCTTGAGCCGGATGCCGCGACGCTTGAAGTCCTCCTCTACGCGAGCCCGCACCCCCGCGCTTAGTTCGTCGTACAGGGCCGGCAGGTCGAACAACCCAACCTTCGTTTCCCCCAGGAGGTCGAGCAAGCGGCTCACGATCGTGCGGCGCAGGTATTCCTCAATGCGGCGACTTTCGTACAGGCCTTGCTGGCCGACGATATTTTCGACGAAAAGGCGCGGGTCCTCGATCTGCATCGCGTACAGGCCGCGAGCCCGCAGCCGCACAATGCCCAGGTCAGGATCGCGGAAGGGGATGGGTTGATCGGTACCAAAGCGACGATCTGGAAACTCACGAAGATTGACGAAGTACACCTCCGCGGTGAACGGTGAACGACCGTCGAACAGTTTGCCCAAGAGGTTCACCAAAAGCGGTATGTTCGCGGTGGTGATGGTGTGACGGCCCGGGCCAAACACGTCCAGGGCTTTGCCATCGCGGAAGAATACCGCAGCCTGAGACTCCCGCACAATGACCTGCGAGCCAATGCGGAAGTCTCCCGAGCCACGGGGTGGGAAGCGCATAACCAGATCGTTGGGCCCCATATCGGGAGCTTCGATGACATCAAATACTCGTGCCATAACATCCTCCCTGTTTGCCTTGTTTGGGTGAATTGTTCACCGAAGACGGGATCTCCTAATCTGCAACTGAGGCATAGAGAAGTCAGGTTTTACGAAAGAAGTCTTCTTTATTGTTCGGCATCCTCGCCGTGCACGACCCGTTCTCGCTTGGCGTACGCATCGAGAAGTGCTGTAACCGCTTGATGAAGTTCTTGCAATGCTTTCCCGAAAGCCTCTGCAGATTGGGTTGCCGCTGCTTTTGCTCTTTCGAGGCCGGCTTCGACTTCGGGCACGCGCTGCAAGATTTCCTTGTCGAAAGCGATGAGGCGTTCCAATTCCGCCTCGCGTATGCGTTCCAGATCGAACAGGGGCCTATAGCCATAGGCCGCGCTGCGCACCTTGTCGCTAAGAAGAACAAGGCGGCTTTGAATGCGCTCGATGTCGTCCATCCACTGAATGCCACCGGCGGCGAGCACGTCCCGCTGTAAATCGCTCAGACCTGCCCGCACGTGTTCCAGTGCGTCCATCACTTCCTGCCGGATACGCTTGTCCACCTCCCGGCGAATTTCCCGTTCTTTATATTCACGGATTCCCGGCAACTGGGACAGCACACGCTCGATACTGCCCATTGCTTGCTTGGCTTTTTCCGTTGGCTGGCTCACGAACCCCTCCTTTCATGCTGTACAAACGACCTGAACGGTGCCCAATTTACGTTTGGACGGTGCTGTTCACGTCTCAACATCTCGATGTAGGAACACTTCGGCCCCACACCAGGGGCACTGGATGACGCCCTTTCCCGCCAGTTCCAGTTCTCCACCACAGTTGGGACATCGTTTGTTAGCCACGAGGGTTGAGGCTTCCTCAGAGTAAAGGACTCCCTCCTTCCAGTTGATTGCTCCACTGAAGAGGTTTTTTCCCACCAGACTGCGTATCAAGGATTCTACTTCCTCGCGACTTACGTTCATGGAGATGGCTGCCTCAGAAAAGGTGACTTTTCCCTGTGTCAGTACCATGTTGAGCAGGTCTCGCTCTAAACGCGCGCGCGCGAATTGGGCCTCTTCCACTTGCCCCTTACGCAAGAGGTAAATTCCTACCCCGGTAAGAGGAGCGGTCAGTACCAAGAAGGTGAGGATAATGCCTAACAGTCCGCCTGTAATGGTTGTTTCCCGCGTGGCTACTTGTGCTCCCAGAAAGATCGCTACCAGAATAAACACCCCAACGCCGATACCTATGAGAATTAGGCCAATGACACGCCCACCGCCAATCATAAGGCCTCCTTCGCGTCGAAAAAGTTGTACGGATACAAGTCCATTTGCCGAGTGTGGGCAAGGATGCACGACATGGCTTGATTATCCAAAGCCACCGC
>JALWHQ010000178.1 GCA_026983525.1 Anaerolineae bacterium
GAAACTGATTTTGTTGGTCGTGGTAGGCATTATCGCCGGGGGGATCCTCTTTTGGGCTACCCGGCAAGGGCGGTGAGTGGGATAGAGGCGCCGTTCGATGTTTTCGCGGTCGGGTTCTTGGGAGTTTGTGGGGGGATTAGGTATCAGGTAATGGATATCAGGTATTGGGGATTGGGTATCGGAACAGCGAATCGAATCTCCAATCTCCAATTACTGATACCCGATACCCAATACCCAAAGGCATAGCACCCACAAATTCGCGCGGTATCGATACCATGCCACCTGTGCTGGAACCACAGAATCCACAAAACAAGAACAATCGCGTGGGGGAAGCGCGACCGGCTTCCCCCACGTTTCTGGAGCAACGCATGACCCGACGAACCTTTCTGCGCAAACTGGTCTCGGGCATGGCCTTGGCCGAGGGGACGGCCCTGCTCGCGACCCTTTATCCCCTTTTTCTCGAACCCCACTGGCTGGACGTGAGCCGCGTTCGCATCCCCATACCCGGCCTTCCTTCCGACATGGAAGGATTGCGCGTGGTGCAGTTCAGCGATGTGCACCTGGGGCCGTACATGTACGCGCCCTTCTTGCGCTGGGTCGTGCGCGCTATCATGGCCCAATCCCCCGACCTCATTCTCTTCACAGGGGACATGGTGACCCGGGACACGGACGCGGATGCCGGAATGGCGCGATTGCTCAGGGGCCTGCGCGCGCGGCTGGGTGTGTGGGGCGTCTTGGGCAATCACGACCACTGGGCCAATCCCGAGGTCGTCCACGCGTTCATCGAGCAACACACGCCAATCCGCGTGCTGCGCAACGAGCACGTGCCCATCCGTGTGGGGACGCACACCCTCTACCTGGTCGGGGTGGACGATGCCTGGGTGGGCGCGGACAATCCGGAGCGCGCGTTCAGCGGTGTGCCCGAAGAGGCCATCCGTATCGTGATGATGCATGAGCCGGACGCGGTGGAGTGGTTGCCCATGACCGCGCGCACCCTTCAACTCTCCGGACATTCCCACGGGGGCCAGATTCGCCTCCCCCTAATTGGCCCGCCGATACTTCCCTATCTGGCCCGCAAGTACGACGCGGGCCTCTACCGAATCGGCCACGGCTGGTTGTACACCAACCGCGGCTTAGGCATGATTTCCCCACCCATTCGCTTTAATTGTCGGCCTGAGGTCACGTTGTTCATTTTCACCCGTGGGGCAGGATAGCCTGTTGGGTGGCTTACATTCTACTCAAATAGGCTACCCATCAACTCCAGGGCCTTGTCCACACGCGCCACAATCTCCTCCGCCACGTCGAAATCGATGGTGAGCGGGGGGAGAAATTGGGCCACGCGCGGGTCGTTCGCCGCATAGACGGCCAGCAAGCCCACCTCGTAGGCCACCTTGGAGAAAAGCATGCCTCCCTGGGGATGACGCAATTCGATACCCATCATCAGCCCCAACTGGCGAAGGCGCACGAACACCCGGTCGTGCTTTTCCTCGAACACCTTGAATCGCTCGTGGAAGACATCGGCCAGGGCCCGAACGTGGGCCAGAAATTCCGGTTGGGAGGTGATGTCGAGCACGGTGAGGGCCACGGGGACACCCACCTCCGCGCCGCCAAAGGTGGACACGTGCACAAAGGGGTCGGGTTCGAAAACGCGCATCAGGTGTGGGCGCAGGATGGTGGCGGTCATGGGGAAGAGGCCCCCCGAGAGACCCTTTCCTATGACCATGATGTCGGGCACGACCCCGAAGTGCTCGATGCCCCACATTTTGCCCGTGCGTCCGAGTCCGGCCTGGACTTCGTCCACGATCAGCACCGCACCGTGTGTGTCGCACAGTTCTCGCACGCCGGGCAAATACTCCGGGTGGGGAACCGGCATGCCGTAGGTGGCGGGCACGGTCTCCAATATGACCGCGGCCGTCTCCTCGTTCATTGCCCGCGCCAGCGCGTCCAGATCGTTGAAGGGCACCTGGACGAAGCCAGGCAAGGGAGGGCCGAAGGGCTTGCGGAATTTCTCGTCCCCGGCGGCCAGCGCGTACCCGGTGTGGCCGTGGTAGCCCCCCTTCACGGAGATGACGTTGGTTCGGCCGGTGTACCCGCGCGCCACTTTTATCGCCACGTCGACGGCTTCGCCGCCGCTCACCCCGAAGACGGTATACGTCAGGTCGCCTGGGGTGAGTTCGGCCAGGCGTTGGGCCAGCCGCGCGCGCAGGTCGCTCACCAGGTGGTGATTCCCGATGTCCAGAAGATCGAGGCTCTGACGAAGGGCCTCCACCACCGCGGGATGGCGGTGGCCCAGGTTGAAGACACCGCCGTTACAATGGCAATCGATGAGCCGTTTCTTGCCGTCGATGTCCCAGATATAGGGGCCCTCCCGCTTCCCCATGACGAAGTCGATGCCCACTTGTTGGAAGAAGCGGGCCTTGCCGGGGGACACATAGCGCGCGAAGAGGTCGAACACGCTTTCCTTGTCCAGGAATGACCAGGGCGCAGACATTGGGGGCCTCCTTTTGCTTGCACGCGCTGTGTGTGGTTGCGGCGCGTAGGGCAACCACACACAGCGCGATCACCATCACACTCAGGCGCGAATCTCCTCGCGCTGGAACATCACGTACCCCACAGCGAAGAGGAGGATGGTGGCGGCAATGAGGCCGGTCAGGTGGGGCCAGACCAGGAGCAGGCTCTGGTTCAGGGGGAGCGGGGTGCCGAGAATGGCCCCGGAGAGTTGAATGGGCAGAACCAGCCCCAGCGCGCGCACGGTCGGGTGCAGAATGGCCAAAGCGATTTCACTGTACAGCGTGTTCGGCGCCACCCGGCTGAGCCAGATGGCCGTCTGCAACTGCGCGATCTGCTCCTGTGGGAATCCATACCGAATTGGACTGATGACCTGGGCCAGCACTTCGGAAATCATGCTCCAGAAGACGGTGAAGAAAAGCCACACCCCGATGGCTGCCATAGCAGCGGTGGCCGGCTGGCGGAAGATGATGGAGAACACCATGGCCAGGGCCAGCCAGATGCCCCCGTAGAAGATGGTGGCCACCAGGAACCAGAGCGCCCGGGCCATCTCCTCACCCCCCGGGGGCACGCCCAGCCGCACGATGCCCAACCCGATAATCAGCAGCCAGATGGCGGTAAGCACCAGGGCCAGGGTGAACAGGTTGGCGAGGAACTTGCCGAAGAGCAAAGCGTCCCGGTAGATGGGCTGGGCCAGCACGCGCGACATGGTGCGGCGGTTGAACTCGCTGTTCACCGAATCGAAGCCCAGCGCGATGGCAATGAGGGGCACCAGGAATCCCAGGAACCCGACGAACGCGGGCAAGGGGTCTTGCGAGGTGGTGAAGAGTTTGAGGTAGACGAAGGGATCCTGGCTGACGGTATCCATGATGGTCTGGATGGCCCCGTATACCGCGGCCACCGCGCTCAGGGCGATGAGAATCTCCAGGACCTGCATGCGCGCGCTGGTCAGGTTGTCGGCCATCTCCTTGCCCACAACCGCCCACATGCCCTGCCAGGGGGAACCTTCTCGACCGCGTTCACGCCGCGACTTTGGCCGACTCATGGTTCACCTCCTCGAAGTAGCGGGCGTATATCTCCTCCAGGTTGGGCTCTTCCAGTTCCAGGGTGAGCAAGTTGCCGTTAGCCTCCACCACCGCGCGGGCCACGTCCGGGCGCAGGTCGCGCTTGGCCAGCACCTCGTACTTGTCGTCTTCGTGCTGGCGCACCTCGATGACGTCGCGCAACCCGCGCAAATTGCGCATAATGGCCTGGGTGTCACCCTTGGCGTGAACGCGCACTCGATACCCTCCACCCAGCACCTGTTGCGCCAACTCCTGCACGGTACCCTCGAGCACCATACGTCCTCTATAGAAGAGCCCAACACGATCACAGATGGCTTGCACTTGATGCAGCAAGTGCGATGCCAAAATGACACTAATGCCCTGTCGCTTCAGGTCACGGATGAGGTTGAGAAATTCCAGAGCGCCCGCGGGGTCGAGGCCCTGAGTGGGCTCGTCGAGGATGACCAGCCGCGGCTGCTTGATGAGCAGGTCGGCCACGCCCAGCCGCTGCTTCATACCGCGGGAGAATGTGGACACCGGGTGGTCGGCCACATGGGTGAGGCCTACCTGCTCCAGCGCAGCGTCGATGCGGCGATACGCTTCGGCGCGCGGGATGCCGTTCAACTTGGCGATGTAAATCAGGTTCTCCCGCGCGGTCAGTTCGTCATAGAAGCCCACCTGGTCGGGCATGTAGCCCACACGCGCTTTCACGCTCAGGGGCTGGCGCACGGGGTCGAACCCCAACACGCGCACCTCGCCCTCCGTGGGTTCGGTTAGCCCCAGCAGCATGAGGATGGTCGTCGTCTTGCCCGACCCATTGGGCCCCAGGATGCCGAACACCTCCCCCTCGCGGACGCGCAGGTTCAACTTATCGACGGCAGCAAAGCCGTCGTAGTGTTTGCTCAGGTTGCGGGTTTCCACCACGAAATCCGCCATTGCACCCCCCTGATGAGGCTACAGGTTAAAGGTTACAGGTTGAAGGTTGCAGGTAACCTTTAACCTTCAACTTGCAACTTTTAACTTTTAACCTGTAACTTATAACCCCTTCTATCTCCGTCCGAAGCGCATGACGGCCAGGCCCACGATGATGACGGCGACCGCGATCAGCCCCACGCCCACAACGCCCCACATGGTGGAGGTGAGCACGGTGATGCGGAAGTCGGTGGAATCGGAGACGCCGCCGTCCGCGCTGGCCCGAATCGTCACCATGTAGTCACCGGCCACGGCCTTGTCCGCGGGGCGTACGCGGGCCGTGATTTCGACCTGCTGTCCGGGTGGGATTTGATCGATGCGCTTGGGCTCGAACTCCACCTTCCACCCCGCAGGTTCGGTGGCGCTCATTTCCACGTTGCGTGCCGGCGCAGTGCCCAGGTTCTGCACGATGACCTTCAGCGGGGTGTCCTGCCCTACATAGGCATTGGCGGACAGGCGTCCCTCAGGAGCGGTGACCGAGAGGTCGGCACGACCCGTGATCTGCACGGCAAGATTCAGGCTGGCTTCTGCATCACCACCTACGGCAATGACGTTGATGGGATACTCACCAGCCGGGGTGTTGCGGGGGACGCGCACTTCGATGTCCAGGCTCTTGGAACTGTTGGCCTTCACCGGCAGGCTGGTTACCTCCTGGCTACCAAACGAGGGCTTGAAGGCAACCTCAAAGCCTTCGGGCGCGTCCGCCTGCAAATTGACGGTGAGGTCTTCATCGCCGTCGTTCTTGAGCGTTGCCTTGAAGCGGAAACTGGTTGTAGCCGTTCCCCGCAGTTTGGGCAGTTCAACGGTAAATTCCAGTTTGGGCGGGAGTTTTTCCTGGACGGTGAGTTCGATGGGGAGTTCCGCCTGGGCGACGTCGCTCTTCGCCTCGACGACGAATCGGTACGTGCCCGGCTCCACGTTCTCGGGTTGTTCCAGGCGTAGATCTACGGAGACTTCCCTATCAGGTTTGACGTAGACAGCCTTGATGATTCTTCCCCCCCCTCGGAAGGTGGCCTTCCAATCGGCGGGGAGTTCCTTCATGTCCAGGTAGACGATTTGAGGTGAATCTCCCCCATTTCGAATGTCCAGAGAAATGGAGATGTTTTGTCCCGGCTCGATAACCTGTGCAGGATAACGCGTGGAGATCTCCAGTACGGTGGGAGCGTCCTCTTGAGCCATAATGGGAACTGCGTAGAAGAGAACAAGCGAGAGGACAAGCACACCGATCGCTAAGCGTCGCATGGCTCTCCCTCCATCATAGTAAGGTTTTACCCCGTGGTGGGGGTGGGTACTTACACCACTTGCATACGTGAAAAAGTCTATTCGTGGTTTTA
>JALWHQ010000179.1 GCA_026983525.1 Anaerolineae bacterium
TCCTTGAGTGGCGCATGACCGTGTCTATCGCTCGGGGGGATTCACCCTTCGAGCCGGTGGGGGAACGGGTGGTCGCGAGCACGCGCGTGTACGAACTGACGGGCATGGGGCAATTCCACTATTATTTCCGCGCGGGGAACCGCCTTTACTGGCTGGCCATCAACGCAGAACGCGCGGAACAAGGCTTGCAAGAAGTGCTGACTTTTGCTACGCTTTCCAGGTGAGTCGCCAACCGCCCTTGGGCATCCATGAATCGGCCGCGATGCACACGTTCAACTTGCGCCACCAAGGGCAAAGAGAGGGAATGCCATGAGCACTGTGTTCGCCCTTTTTGCGTGGTGGTTCTGGGTGCAACTCATCGGCATCGTCGCGCTTCCCCTGGCGTGGCGTCTCTTTCGCGTCCTCCCCGACCGGGGATACACCCTGAGCAAACCTCTGGGCATCCTCCTTTGGGGATACGCGCTGTGGCTGGGCGCCACCCTGGGCGTGCTCCACAACACCTTGGGCGGCGCCCTGGGTGCACTGGCCCTTCTTGCCGCTGTTTCCTACGTCGCCGGCAGGGAGAGTTTGCGCGCCGGGGAGGACGCCCGTCGTCCTCTGTTCGTCTGGTTGCGCCACCACCGGCGACACGTGATCTTCACCGAAGGGCTCTTCGTGGTCGCCTTCTTGCTCTGGGCGTATGTGCGCAGCCGCAGCCCGGACATCGCCACCGCGGGCGGTGAGAAGTTCATGGAAATCGCGTTCATCAACGGGATACTGACCTCCCGGCTCTTCCCGCCCCATGACCCCTGGCTGGCGGGATATGCCATCAGTTATTATTACTTCGGTTACGTGATGGTGGCCGGCCTCATTCGTCTCGCCCATGTCCCCTCGTCCGTTGGATTCAACGTCGGGTTCGCGTCCTGGTTCGCGCTCACCGTGGTGGCCGCTTACGGCGTGGTGGGCAACCTCGTCGCCGCGGGATGGGGAGGCCGCGGCGAAGGGAAAACGCACGCCCGCGAGTTCTCCACACGCTGGGGCGTGATCGGGGCCCTTGTCCTCGCGCTTATGGGCAACCTGGAGGGCGTCCTCGAAGTCCTTTATGCCCGTCGCCTGCTTCCGGTGGCCTTCTGGCAATGGTTGGACATCCGCAGCATCAACCAACCTTACGATCTTTCCCAGCCCGCCTCGTGGAT
>JALWHQ010000180.1 GCA_026983525.1 Anaerolineae bacterium
GCGGTGGAGGGTCTTTTCATCGTAGACGGCCCACAACAGCGGCACGGCCCGGCCACGCATGACGGCAGCCAGCATCAACACATGGTGCTTGCGTATCTGGGTCCAGTCGAGGGTGAGGATAAGCGGTTTTTTTCGGTGGTGGCGAACAACCTGAGCAATCACTCCCTGCATGGCCAGAGCGGGCTCCACCCGATGGTTGGCGATGAACCGCCAGACCCGCTTGATGCCGCTTTTGGCGGTCACTCCCTGGAATTGCCGTCCCAGCTCGGCAAGGGTGAATCGCGTCAGGTACATGACGTTCAGGACAAGTTGAGCCAGGGTGTTGGCTTGACGGCGAGAGAGGTGAGCCAGTAGCTTGACCAGAGCATCCAGAGCCTGTTCTTGGAGGTCATCGCCGGTTTTGTGCGCCGGGCAGGAAAAAGTGGGGATAGGTCAGGTCGCCGGAGAGCTGGAAAACCCGGACCTTCTCCGCTACGGTAACAGGACGGCACTCGGCGTGTGTCCCTGCTTCCCTGTGCCTCTTCTCGAGCCAGAACCCTTATGCTTCCCACGACGACCCAGGCCGAATCCCGCTGGCACCTGCTGGCCCAACGGGCGCTGGAGGAACAACCGCTTTCGCTGGAGCAGGCCGAGGAGGTGCTCCACTGCCCCGATGAGCAACTGCCCGACTTGCTCGCGGCCGCCTACCGCGTGCGGCATCGCTACTTCGGCAATCGGGTGCAGCTTTACTTTTTAATCAACGCCAAAAGCGGCCACTGTCCCGAGGATTGCCACTACTGTTCCCAGAGCCGCATCGCCAAAACGCCCATTGCCACCTACGATCTGCTGGATGCGGACACGCTGCTGGCCGGAGCCCGGGCCGCCTGGCAACGCGGGGCCAAAACCTACTGCGTGGTCACTTCGGGCCGTGCCCCGGGCCAGCAGGAACTGGAGGCCCTGGAGCGGATCGTCCCGGAGATCACACGCCAGTTCCCGCTGAAAATCTGCGCTTGCCTGGGCCTGCTGGACGAGGAACAGGCCGCCCGGCTGAAGGCCTGCGGCGTGGATCGAGTGAACCACAACCTGAACACCAGCCGGTCGTTCTACCAGCAGATTTGCTCGACGCACTCGTTCGAAGACCGCATGCGGACGCTCCAGGCGGTGAAAGCCGCCGGACTGGAAAT
>JALWHQ010000181.1 GCA_026983525.1 Anaerolineae bacterium
GGCAGCTTCGCATGGGGCCTCGCCCTCGTCGTGCTCGGCGCGACCGTGACCACCACGCCGGCCAGGTCGATGGCGCCGGGGCTGGGTTGAGTGGCGTGGAAACCGTGGATCGACTTGGCCGTCTTCTCCATCATGTCGTGGGCCAGCTCCAGGTACTGCTGCAGCGACTCTTTGCTGCCCAGCCGCCGGGCGGCCTCGCCAATGGTCTGGAGGAAGGCGGGAATGGCCTTGCCGTTGGGTGTCCGGGTGATGCGCCAGACGCTTTGGGCCACCATCTCCAGTGTCTCTTCACCCAGGTCGTGGGCGATCTGCGGCATCTCCTCCAGATAGGTGAGGATGGGGTCGAAACCACGGCCTGTCATGGTGATCAGCGAGGCGCCATCGAGGTAGGCCTTGATCCCCTCCTCCGAGAGCAGCGCCTTGGCCTCTCGCATGCAATCCTCGAAGACGTTGTCGAGTTGCTCGAAGTTGCAGTTGAGCAGGGAGCGGTAGTAGGCCAGCTCCTCTTCGCTCAGCTCCGGATAGTTGGGGGTCACACGGCCTGCTTGGCGAAACTCCGCGGGTATAGACATTGGGATGGTGTCCTTAGCCGAAGATCTGGTCGATGGCGTGATCCAGCGTGGAGCGGATGTCCGCGTCGTCGGTGATGGGGCGAACCAGGGCCATCTTGCAGGCATCCCTGGGATCGACGCCATCCTTGATCAGGCTGGCAGCGTAGACCAGGAGACGGGTGGAAATGCCTTCGTCCAGACCGTGGCCCTTGAGGTTGCGGGCGGTGATACCGATCTCCACCAGCCTGGCGGCGTTGTCTGTATCGAGGCCGGTCTCCTTGGCGAGGATATCGGTTTCGATCTCCTTCGGCGCGTAGTCGAAGTCGAAGCCGACGAAGCGTTGTTTGGTGGACTGTTTCAAGTCCTTCATCAGACTCTGATAGCCCGGGTTGTAGGAGATCACCAGTTGAAAATCGGGGTGGGCCTCGATCAGCTCGCCCTTCTTGTCCAGCGGCAGGGTGCGGCGGTGGTCGGTCAGGGGGTGGATGACCACGGTGGTGTCCTGGCGCGCTTCGACGATCTCGTCAAGGTAGCAGATGGCGCCAATACGGGCCGCCACGGTAAGGGGGCCGTCGAGCCAGCGGGTGCCATTGGCGTCGAGCAGGTAGCGGC
>JALWHQ010000182.1 GCA_026983525.1 Anaerolineae bacterium
GGGGCGTGGAGGGGGGGGGTGGGGCCGTGGGCAGGGGGGTGGTGTTGTGGGCGCTGAGGCGGGGGTGGGTGCGGGGGCTGGGGGGAGTGGGGTGAGGGCCTAAGTGCCTGCCAAACACGGTATATGACACCGAAAACCACCGCGGCGGGGATGAGGATGAACGCGGACAGGTTGTGGGTGAGGATGAGCACGGCGACGATGAGGGCCAGCCGCGCGCCCCGCTCCTGTCCGCGCGTGACACGTCCGACTTGCCAGAAGAGCCAGGGAGCAAGGGCCTGCGCCCAGTGTTCGGAGATGGTGCCGCGCACGTACGCGTTGGCGAGGTGGTAGGGCACGTAGGTGTACACGGCTGCGGCTACCAGGGCCGCGCGCCGCGACCAGACGTCGCGCATCCACACGTACATGCCGAGCGCAGCGACGAAGAAGGAGAGCGCGTAACTGAGTTTCGTCGCCAGCAGGAACCCCGCGCCCAGCCAGTGGAGGGTTAGGGTGATGTAGTACGTAAGGGGCGCGTAGAAGTTCAGGGTGGGGAAGCCGTAGAAGAAGCCCAGGTTGGGAAGCCAGCGCGCGTACAGCACCCTGCTCCGCAGCACAATGTCCAGATCCACCAGGCGAAAGAGGTGGGGGAACGTATCGTGGCCCAGCCACAGATTCACGCGCAACATGGGCAACAAGGCAGGGAGGAGCACCAGCAGCAATAAGGTCGGGAAAGCCGCCTGGCGTATCAGCCTCATGACGAGGCGTAGTGGAGGCGTCGTATCTTTCGGCATTACCCCTCGGCCACCCTTATGTAGTCTTTACCGAGCAAGAGCATCCTCGAAGGCCTCGGGACTCTCCACCTGGCCTGCCACAATGAGCAAGTGTTGCAGTCGTTCCAGGTCGTCGATAGCCTCGATGCGCTCCATCACCCGTTGTAGCCATGCCTCATCAGGATGCAGCCGTGCTCGCAACAGCGCTACAATGTCCTCCCGTCGCGCCTTTATGAGTCCCTGCTGAAGTCCTTGCTGCACCCCCTCTTCGAGCCACTTTTGCGCTAACGTCGCCATCACTTCACCTCCTTTGGGCAACGCCTTTTCCACCACTTGCCCGCACCCGTTCCTCGCTCAAGCCTTCCCGTGCCTCGGCCACGTACCGTAGCACCGTGATGAGCGCCTCGATTCCCGTCTCACTCCCCGCTACTTCTGCCCACCGCCAGAGCGCCCGCAGGATGTCTTCCAGACGTACTTCCAATTCTGGGCGTTGGATGTACTTCCTACGATACCCGACCTTCTTCCAGGGCGTGCTCCACCGCGCGGCGCAGCGCACCCGAGCGCGCCAACTCGCGCAGCCGCTCGATGTGGGGATACATGGGCGCATCCTGGGGCAGGAAAGGCACGTGCTCGCGAATGAGCGCGTAGGCCGCGGCCGTGCCCTTGCCCAACCGCGCGTCCTTCCCCAGAACACGACGCCGAAAATCGATGGCCTGCGCGGCCGCGAAGAGTTCCAGGGCCAGGATGCCCTCCAAATTGCGCAGGACGCGGCGGGCCTGCCGCGCGGCAATGGGGCCGTTACTCACGTGGTCTTCCCAGTTCGCGCTGGTGGGGATGCTGTCCGCGCTGGCGGGGTGAACGAGGGCCTTGTTTTCCGACGCCAGCGCGGCCGCGGTGTACTGAGTGATCATAAAGCCCGAGTTCAGCCCCCCGTGCTCGGTGAGGAAGTCGGGCAGCAGGTGGCGGTTGGCGCAGGCATCCACCAGGCGGTTCAGCCGCCGTTCGGAAATGTTGCCCAACTCGGTGAGGGCCAGGGCCAGGTAATCGTAGGCAATGGCCAGCGGCTCGCCGTGAAAGTTCCCGCCCGAAATGGCCATCACCTCGCCCGTCTCCTCGTCCCAGAACAGCAGCGGGTTGTCGGTGACGCTGTTCAGTTCGATTTCCACCACCCAGCGGGTGTAATCCACCGCGTCCAGGCAGGCCCCGTGCACCTGGGGCACGCAGCGCAGGCTGTACGCGTCCTGGGGGTCGGGACTGTCGGGTGGGCGCAGGAAATCGGAGCACGCGATGAGGCGACGCATGTGCGCGGCCACCCGCTTCTGGCGGGGGAAAGGGCGCAACTCGTGCAGTCGCGGGTCGAACGCGGTGGCAATGCCGTTGAGGGCTTCCAGGGAAAGCGCGGCCGCGATGTCCGCGACCATTGTCGCGTTCTCAGCCTCCACCACGGCCAGGCAGCCCAGCGCGGTCATGAGCGCGGTGCCGTTGGTCAGGGCCAGGCCCTCCTTCGCGGCCAGGGTAACGGGCTGCAGGCCGACGCGAGCCAGGGCCGCGCGGCCGGGCAGCACCTCCCCGTCCACCTCGGCCTCTCCCTCGCCGATAAGCACCAGGGCCATGTGCGCCAGGGGCGCCAGATCCCCTGACGCGCCCAGTGAGCCCTGGCGGGGCACAACAGGCGTCACCCCGCGGTTGAGCATCTCCAGGAGCAGGTTGAGCGTTTCCAGGCGGATGCCCGAGTGGCCTGTGGCCAGGGTGTTGGCGCGAATGAGCATCATAGCCCGCACCACTTCCCGCTCGAAGGGCGCACCCGTGCCCACCGCGTGGCTGTAGAGAATGTTCCGCTGCAGGGCGACCACATCTTCGGGAGCGATGACGCGATCCTTGAACGCGCCGAAGCCCGTGGTGATGCCGTAGACGATGCGGCCCTCGCGCACCATGCGGGCCACCGCCTCCTCGCCGCGGCGCACATGGCGCTCGGCCTCGGGCGTCAGCGCGACGTGCACCTCGCCCGGTCTGGCGTAGGCCACCCGCACCACATCTTCGATGGTGAGAGAACAACCGTCAAGCAGAAGGTTCATCTCAGCATCTTAAGGATGGTCTGAATATCTTGATGTAACCGCGGAATATCAATGTGCAACAGGTATTCTTTCGGGGAGTTCGATGACATATTGCACTTCCTTGAGAATGTGGGGGCCTACCAGCACATGCCTTAATCGTCAATCGTTACGCATAACTTCCTACACCACCACACCCCCCACGGTCGCATCCGCGAAGCGCACGGCCACGCGCGTCCCCTTCTCGAAGTACGGACGGCGAAGGACCGCCAGGGCCAGAGGCCCCTCTCGAGGGGAGACGGCCGCGGAGGTCACCACGCCCACCGGCTTGCCGTTCGCCACCACCTCGGCTCCGGGTTCGACGGCCGCGTCCAGGCGCAATTTGACAAGGCGGCGCACCACCTTGTCGTAGGTGATCTGGCGGGCAATGACTTCCTGGCCGGGATAGCACTTCCCCTCGGCGATCAGATCCTCCAGGCCGACCTCGAGGGGCGTGTAGGTGGTGGTCAACTCGCGGCCCGGGCCCGGGATGCCGGCCTCGACGCGCAGGGCCTCGTAGGTGGTCTCGTCAATAGGAAGGATGCCCGCGCCCTGAAGCCGCTCCTCAACCGCCGCCATGTGCTCTCGGGGCACAACCAGCAGACACGCGTCACCGCCCACGCCTGATGTACCCACCGCGCGAACGGGAGCCCCCTCCATCTCCACCTGCAGAACCTCATCCAGGGCGGGCAGTCGTTCCACCCCCAGAGGCCCGGCCACCATCTCGACCTGCGGCCCCTCGCAAAGGCACAGGCCCACCTCGGACGTGGCATCGGTGACCTTTACCTTGTCCATGAAGAAGATGCGCCCGCGCAGGTAGTGCAGGGTGCGGTTCACATAGCCAGGTAGGGGAACGAGCCCCAGGGCCTCGCCCTCGTCCAGGACCGTGAGCACGTCCAGGATCCGGCCGGTGGGGGATGTGAGCACCGTGCGCACAGCACGGGTGCGCGTCAGTGCGCGCACGTTGTTCGTGCTCTGGCGATCCAGCCAGTCATGACGATCTTCGCCTGTGACGCGAACGTAGCCGTCCCAGGTGCGGTAGAACGCCTTCATGTCCTGTCTACTCCCTGCCGATCTTGCCCTCGTACCTCAGTACTTCCTCACAATAGCCCGGTAGGCCGCGGGCTCGCGATGTTGAATCAACTGTAACTTCTCCCGTGCTTCGCGCACGTCATCCAGGTTGATGGTGGCCAGCGCGTAGCCCTCGGCCGCCTCGTCAATGCTGGTGTGAACTTCCCCGTAAGGCCCGACCACCACACTTCCCCCGGCAAACCGGTACGTGGGCTCTTCCCCCACTCGATTGCTGGCGGCCACGAAGACGGAATTTTCCACTGCGCGGGCACGGACCAGCAGCGGCCACGCTTCGCCCAGGTCCGCCTCCCACGCGCCCGAAACGGCCACGAGATCTGCGCCGTCAAGGACGAGGGAGCGCGCGGCCTCGGGAAAGGCCAGGTCCCATCCGGCGAGCACGCCGAGCAGGCCAAACCGGGTTTCGAACACCGGAAAGCGATACCCACCCCGGAAGATGATGCGCTCCTCCCCGCGCAGGTGGACCTTGTTGTAAGCACCCACCAGGTCCCCGTCCGGGCCGAGGACAACGATGGAGTCGTAGAGCACCGTCTCCACCCGAGCCTTGGTTACCATACCGAAGACCAAGTACACGTCAAAGTCGGCTGCATCCTTGGCCAACAGGTTGGTCGTCGGTCCGGGGAGTTGCTCGGCGAAATCGGTGAAGCGTAGGCCGCATTCGTAGCCCGTGGTCACCAGTTCTGGAAAGATGATAATGTCGACCTTTTCCTCGGTGCAGATGCGCTCGATCATGTCCCCCATGCGGCGCACATTTTCCTGCGGCTCGTTGAGTTCGGGGGCCATCTGCACCAGAGCAACGCGAATTTCTCGGCTCATGGCGTGTCCTTATTCTCCGATGATTTTGATAAGCACCCGCTTTCTGCGGCGACCATCGAATTCACCATAGAATATCTGTTCCCATGGGCCGAAGTCCAATTTGCCGTTGGTGATGGCGACGACCACCTCTCGTCCCATGATGGTCCGTTTCAAGTGAGCATCCGCGTTGTCCTCACCGGTCAGGTTGTGGCGGTACCGCGAGATGGGCTCATGGGGAGCCAATTGTTCCAGCCACTCCTCAAAATCATGGTGAAGACCGGGTTCGTCGTCGTTGATGAACACAGATGCGGTGATGTGCATGGCATTGACGAGGCAGAGCCCCTCCTTGACGCCGCTTTCCCGCACCGCTTCTTCGACCTGGGGGGTGATGTTGATGAACGCTCGACGGGTAGGCACGTTGAACCAGAGTTCCTTGCGGTAGGACTTCATATTCGCCTCCTTTTCTTCGGGTCTGGACTTTTGACAAAGTCCCGTGGCGTGGAGAAAGGCGGGGGGAGGGCAAAGGGAGCGTCTATTCTTCCTCCCCTCTTTTCCCACCCTCCTTCCTTGCTCATGGCCGTCAGGCGTTTATCAAAAGTCCGATCGGGTTATCGAGAAGACTGAAGGGCATTGAGCCCGGGCACGCGATGCAGCCGTTGCCGTATCCACGCCCAAACCAGGCGCGGCCACAGATGTTCCCACAAGGCGATAAGGCGCTCGCGGTGTTGGGTCGCCCGGGAGCGAAGGGGGGTGGGGGCATACACGGAGACCTGATAGGTTTGCACGATCTCCGTGATAACCCGCTGCTCCTCGGGGAGCACACGCACCAGCCGGTCCCGGTGCTCCCAGGGCGTAAGCGCGGGGGAGAGTCCCACGCCCAGGCGTCGTCCCCAGCGAACCAGCCGCGCGTACAGGGTCGCCGGCAGGTCCGCGCGGCGGAGAAGACGGCGCCGCGCGGTCGTGCGCGCTGCAACCGCCAAGACAATGAGCATGGTCACGCTTACAAGGGGGCGCCAGGGGATGGCATGCGCTACGCGTGCTAGGAGGGGGGGCAGTGGAGTTCGGAGGTGTGCTGGGGGAACTTCG
>JALWHQ010000183.1 GCA_026983525.1 Anaerolineae bacterium
GTGGCTTGCGCCTTACTACCACACTATCATGTCCGGCACCGGCAATCGCGCCCACATCCTGGGGGCGGAGACGATGATTGGAAGGGACAACCAACTGGCTGACAACGATATCTTCCCCCATAAGGCGTACATTCTTCCAGGGAGCAATGGGCTGAAGAATTTCGATGTGGGTGGGTGGACCATCACCGGGGGCCTCACGCACCGGCTGGACGTGTTCGAGCATGATAATGGCGTTCATGCCTTCAGGTAGGGGATCGCCCGTATCCACATAAACTGCTTGCTCCCCGATGCGGAGGCGTTTTGGGGATGTCTCTGTTGCACCAACGGTTTCCTCGGCCCGCACCGCGTATCCATCCACTGCGCTGGCGTGGTAGTGGGGTTCCGAAAGTTTCGCCCACACCGGGGCCGCGGTCACCCTCCCCGAGGCCTCCCAAAGCGGTACGCGCTCGCCAGGAAGCGGCTCCAACGCCCCCGCGGCCTTCAGCCCCTCCCACCAGCGTTGAAGCGCCTCGTCCAAGGGAATATCATGCAAGTAGGGGGTCTCACGGTGTGCCATGTGTAGCCTCGTCTCACGCAAGATTGGCAAGAGGAAGGATACCATACCCGCAGGCTATAAGCCAGAAGCAAGGGCCTTCAGATCCCGTTCGTCGTCCCAATAGTGAAGTTGGGATTGGGGCGCGAGCGGGTCGTGCATGAAGCGACGGGGCGAGACCACACATCCGCCCCGAGACGCATCGCAAATCCCCGGCCGCAAGCCCGTCTCCCCCGCCACGCATGTATCCGCCGTCGAACACACCTGCTGATGCCAGCCGTATTGGTAAAAACAACTATCTGTGCTTGGCTCCCCTACACACTCCGCATTGTAATAGAAAATCCAGGGGTTTTGAACACATTCATCCTCCGGTTTGGAAAGGCCGGCTCTTTGGCAATAAGAATCCGGCACTTTTGATAATCCGGTCAATAAACAGGTCCCATCAGGGGCCTCGGGGTTGGGATTCCACGGCGTGCCGTTGATGACGACCCGAGCCCGAGCACCGGAGGCCAGGCCTATCAGAAAAACCAAAAGCACGCCGACAAATACACTCCCCCGCCTTACCTGAACCATAAATCCCACGCCTTCAAAGGCAAAAACTTGTAGGGCTTTCTCTCCGCTTCCTCAGG
>JALWHQ010000184.1 GCA_026983525.1 Anaerolineae bacterium
CGGACGCCCCGCCACGCGGCCGTGTGACGTCTGGATCCAAGGGCGGGGATCATCCGGGCCCTCGTGCAGGCGGGGGCGGACGTGAACGCCCGGGACGAAGAGGGCCAAACGCCCCTGCATCTGGCGGTCCTCATGGGCTCCCTCCTATTCCCCGAAACCGAGGCGGTTCTCGCCGACCAGGGGGAAACGGAGCGGGGCGCCTTCCTGAAGGCCATCGCCACCCTGGTGTACCTGGGCGCGGACGTGAACGCCAGGGACGCAAGCGGCATGGCCCCCTTGCATTGGGCAGTCGTTTCCAGTCCCAATGCGGAGATCGTCAAGGTCCTGGGGTACCTGGGGGCGGACGTGAACGCCAGGGACGGCCGTGGCTGGACGCCCTTGCACCACGCCTCCCTGTTCAGCAGGAACCCGATCGTCGTTCTCACCCTCCTCGAGCCCGTGGCCGGTGAAGGCGGACAGGGTCTTGACGTTGAAGACGAATCCCTCGGGGGTGCGCTCGACCCAGAGATGCGCGTTCCGCTCCGAGGGGATGGCGTAGTAGGTCGAGTCCACCTCCACCGTGGGGAAGCGTTCGGCGTAGTAGCGAAGGCGCTTCTCGGCGTTCCGCCCCACGTTGGGGGGATACCACCCGGCCTCGATCAGGGTGGGGTCGGTCCACGAGGCCGTACCAACCAGGATCACACTAGTAAAGTCGCGATCTTTGTGAGTCTCTCTTCCACGGCCCACAGCAGATTCATGTCCATGGGGAGCCAGTACGCCATCCGCGTTACAAATCAGTGCTAGCCTTCAGCACCGCTCGGACCGAGCTCAGAGCAACTGCTCCAACACGACACTTACCCACCGAAACTACATACATAGCATCGATCTTAGGACACAGCTTATTTAAAAGGAAAAAGGACTTGCCCTTCCTGTTTTGCGAGACTTTCGCCACCATTGGTATCTTCGTCAAGGCAAGTCCTCGACCGAAAACGCTACTTAGTGGGGCGCGAATCAATTCCGATCAGTTGCTCGAGCTCTTCTAAGATCTCAAGGGCTCTCTTTTCCTTCTCCGGAGGGAGCTCCCCCCAGCGAAGCTTCTTGAGTAGGGACCGCGCTTTTTCTGCCAAGGGACGGCTGCGGATCTCCCTAGTTTGCAAGTGCTCACGGACCTCAGCGCGTA
>JALWHQ010000185.1 GCA_026983525.1 Anaerolineae bacterium
TACAGCATCTCGGGACGTGTGGTTGAGGATGTTGTCGGTGACGGGGATATTAGCGGTGATCCCGGAATAGATGGCGTGCGCGTTCATCTCTTCTTGGACGATGGAGATAACGTTCCCGGCAGTGGGGATCCGTGGCAAGTTTCGGTAAATACGAGCGGAGGAGGGAATTATACATTCACGAACTTGGACCCCGGTACGTACTGGGTTGTGGTGGACTCAGCAACGTTGCACTCCTCTGGCGCGATGTGGGCTGAGCAGACATACGGCCCCAAGGGCGCGTTATGTGCGAATCCCGATGGACTCTTTGGTGTGGCCACCGACCCCTATGAACGTCCAAGCGCTGGACCATGTTTCGGGGGGCGTCGTGGGAATGTGAGCGATATCGTACCTGGGGCCCCCATCAATCTGGGGGAAAGTGGTAGCACCCGCTATGAGCACATCGCGCGTGTTGTGGTGGGGAGCGCGAATGTGGCCGGGGTAGACTTTGGATTCTCGTACAATGTGGTTACGAACGCGCGCGATCAGGACGATGACCCCAGCAAACAACGGACGTGTCAGGGGTGTTTGCGCCAGTTTATCGCGCACGCGAACGCGATTTCAGGACCGAATGTCATGCGATTCGTGCCGGCGGTGTCGCCGAACGCAAGCGGAGGAGGGGGGCAATGGTGGCGTGTTGAAACGTATACCGAGTTACCGCCCCTGGCCGATGTGGGCACCGTGATGGATGGAACGGCATATGCCTACAACGACGGAAGTACTGTACGGGATACGAATCCTGGTTCGTTGGGATATAGTGGGCCTGTAGGGACAGGCGCGTACGCGATTACCACGGTCCCCAAACCGGAGTTGGCCGTAGATGCAAGTGGCGAGGATTATGCCCTGTTGGTGAGCGGAGAGGATCACCTGGTGCGCTATATAGCGTTTTTCGGCTCGGGTACGGGGTCGGCGTATGACGCGGATGTTTATATACAGAATAGTGGAAAGCGTTTTCGGTTACAGGACAGTGTAATATGTGTGGATGCAGATGGGAGCGTGCCCGGAACGAAGTCGGTGCGGGGCGTGGAAACGGATAACGACAATTCCTGGGTAGTAGGGGATGCAATTCTTATCAAGCACAATTATATCCGTTCGTGTAGCCAAGAGGGCATATTC
>JALWHQ010000186.1 GCA_026983525.1 Anaerolineae bacterium
ACTTGAGCCCGTCCGGGAATTCACAACATGTCAAGTATCCAGCGGACCTGACCGTTTTTGTTGCCGCGGCGTCGGTTGTAGCGCACCAGAAGCTGATAGGCAAACATGGCGGCCAACAACTGGGTTCGATTATTCTCCAGACCGCGATGCCAGACACATTTATCCAACTCAAACAACGATTTGAACCACTCATTGAACGGTTCAACCGTCTGACCGCGGCGTTTATAAATTCGCTGTCCGCGAGGGCTCTCATAGTATCGCCGACGCATCAGGCGGCGGCGATGAGATTCGTCACGAGGTTTGATGTTTTCTTTTTTCGGCTGCTTGGTACCCCGTTTGTTCTCCGGACAGAGAAACCGGCGGCCTGTGCGTCGGCCTTGAGCGGTCCATTCCACCTGCTCGGCCAGGGCGTTGCTGTCGTAGCCGCTGTCGGCCACGACGTGCGTGGTCGAGGCCGGAAGCTGGTCGATCTTCTGGCGAAAGGTTTGCATCTCCTTGGCACTGGCCGTGTCGGCCGAGGCCAGCAACGGAAAAACCGTGCTCCCCTTGGTGGCCGAAACCACCACCTCGAAGCTGTAGCCCTGCACCCAGCCGTCGTGCTTGGAACAGCCCCAGTCGCTGTCGCGGTCCACGCCGCGCAGGCCTTCAGGGATACGGTTCTTCTTGCGATCGCTCTTGTGCCACAACGGTCCCCGGGCGGCAATCAGGCTTTTGTCCACCGCCACGTGCCTGGCATCGACCGTCCCTTCCTGGATTGCCTTTCGGCCCTGCAGCGTGATGGCATGTTGAAACAGCCGGTGGGCGCGTCGATATCGGTCGAAATAGGTGCTCCGGGCCGGGAACCTGACGATTCCGAGCAGGCGTTTCAGTTCCGCGGCGTGTTGCTTGAGGAACCGGTACTGGGAGGATTTGCTCTTTTTTCGTTTGAGCACAGCGACCATAATCAATACGGCCATTGCCCAATCGGGAATCTCCGGTTTGCGGCCTGGTCCGGTGCGGGGGTTTTCCCGTTCGGCCTGTTGGCAAAGAGGCATGGCCATTTTGACCAGCGAGGTCAACGTGGTTCCCAATGCGGCGTGTTTACCCATCCTTGGGGCCTCCATGGGGTGTCCGTTTCTGGTCGTCAGCAGAAACATAACCCATGGAGGCTTT
>JALWHQ010000187.1 GCA_026983525.1 Anaerolineae bacterium
GTGGCTCCACTATTACAACTGGCACCGTCCTCACACCAGCCTGAAGAACAAGGCACCCATCTCACGGTTGGGGGTTAGTGTGAACAACGTGGTGAGACTGCACAGCTAAGTGCGTTGCTGGAGGTAGCGGGAATAGCTGAGAATGCCCCAGACGAGGACGCCCTGATAAAAGAAGCCCTTGATTTCGAGGTTGGACGTTGGATCAAGAGGGGGTTGGACAACCCTCCAGGCCAGCACGCCAAACCGTGGTATGAATCGTCATTCAAGAGGTTGGCAGCCGTTGGTACGTTAGCCGGTTCCCTTCCGGTGGAAGAAGCAAGAAATATCGTGCGAAGCGCGTGTATTCTAAAAGGAGCGGCCGCAGAGTATGTACGCGGGGTTGAAATAGCTGATGCGTTGGGAGACATGCTGCCTTGTGCGGATGTCGGAAAAGAATGCATTGGCGCGTTAGAGCCCGACCCGATAGCAGATTACATGCTCAGTGACCTGCTCGGGCAAGACAACTTTGAGTGCTTGATCGAGGCGGCGCTACCGCCCGAAGACCTGGAGGACGACGCCCAGTTCTTTGCCCGCGTCAAGCACGTGGCCGACGTGCTGGCGCGTGCATTCAACCAGTCTCAGGCGTATAAAATGCTCCACCCTGTCTTTGCGAGTCGTGACCCGAGGTATGCCGTGCGGGTTTGGGAAGTGATGGAGCGCTGGCAGGGTGTTGGACGGGAGGAGTTGCAGCTAGACCCTAACGCTCCGCTGGTGACGCACGTACTCTTTCCGCTGGTTCTACCCGTGGTTGCCGGGTACGGGAAGAAGATTAGTGGTAAGTCAATGAGTGGTGAGGAAAGGGCGTATTTATTTTTACTGGCTGGAAACGCACTTGCGGCTCACGGTTATTATCATGAAGCCCTTAAGCCTGCCCAGCGGGCCGCCGAACTCTACCAGCAACTCGCGAATGAGAACCCCACCCGTTTCCTCTCAGAGTTGGCTGGGAGCTTGAATAATGTGGCCAACGTCCTCTCCGACCTCGGCCGCCACCAGGAGGCCCTCGAGCCCGCCCAGAAGGCCGCCGAACTCTACCAGCGGCTCGCCGACCAAAACCCCACCCGCTTCCTCCCCGAGCTGGCCGGGAGCCTGAACAACTTGGCCCTCCACCTC
>JALWHQ010000188.1 GCA_026983525.1 Anaerolineae bacterium
ACGCTGTTACCAGCAGCGGCGGGGCATCTGGGTGGCAATCGAGCGAGGAACCGTCCTGGGGTATTCCCTCATGGTCTGGGAGGAAGAGGAACGGCTGGCCTGGCTGCGCTACCTGGTGGTGGATCGGGCCCACCGCCGCAAGGGGGTGGGGAGTGCGCTGTTGATGCGCGCCGCGCGCGAGGCCGCGGATCAGCGAATGACGCGCATTGTCGTTCCGGTCAGTGTCAAAAACGACCCCGCGGTGCAATTTCTGCGCCACCACGGGTTTGCGTGCGTAGGATATAACGAGATGCACTTTGCCCGGGGCGACTTCGCCCTGTACCTGGGGCGCACGTTGCGCCGCTGGGTGTAAGCCATAAACGTGTAGGAAAGAAAACGTTGCGCCTATGACCACATTAACCGTCTTGCTTTTTCTGAATGAATTGGTCACCGCGGGCATCGCCATTCTGGCCTTTTCCCTGGCGGTGTACATTTTCGTCAACAACTTTCGCAGTGGGGTGGCCTGGGGGTTTCTGGCCCTGCTGGGCAGTTTGCTGATCGTCTACGTGGGCGACCTGGTTGTGCCCTACGTGACAAAGCCGGAAAGCGTGCAGCGCTGGCTCCGCCTGCAATGGTTGGGCATCGGCCTGATGCCCGCGGCCTACCTGCACCTCTCCGACGCGGTGTTGCGCACTTCCGGCTATCCGTCCATCCGTCGCCGCACCGCGGTCATTGGTAGTTACGCGCTGAGCACCTTCCTCGTGGCGCTGGCCTGGTTCAGCGACGTACTCGTCCAGCCGGGCACGTACGCGCCCCCCATCAGCCAGATGGCCGCAGGGCCCTTCTTCCCCTTCTTCGCGCTCTACTACGCCTTCACCATCCTGTACGGCACCTACAACGTGTACCTGGCCCGCCAGCACGCGCTGACCGAAACGGCCAAGCGTCGCATCTCCCGCCTGGCTTTCACCTACACCGTCCCGGGTTTGGCCGTGTTCCCTTACCTGATTCTGACCCCCCAACGTGGGGGAATGCTCACCTGGGCCGTCTATGCCATTACACTGGCCGGTAACGTGCTGGTGGCGCTGGCCCTGATCATCATGGCCTACACCGTGGCTTACTACGGGGTGCTCACCTACGAACGGGTGATCAAGCGCAACCTGGTGCGCTTCCTGTTGGCCGGGCCGGGCCTTGCCGCGGGGGTGGTGATCATTGCGCTTACCCTGATGCGCTTGGACAGCGTGCTCAACGTGCCCCGTCAGGTGCTGCTGGTTTTCAGCATTACCGGGCTGATTGTGGTGGCGCAAGGGGTGCTCAATGTGCTAACGCCGTGGATCGACCGCCTGGTGTACACCCAGGATCGGCAGGAACTCACGTGGCTGGAAGAATTGGAGCACCGTTTGCTGACGTCCACCGATTTGCACCAGGTGCTAACTAACATCCTCCTTGCCCTTTGCGAGACGTTGCGCTCCAACCGGGGATTTGTGGCCGTCATTGTGGAAGATGCGTGGCGCTTGCAGGCGGCCTGTGGGCCGGTCGGGAACATTCTCGACACCTTCACCGCGCCCCACCTGGCCGCGATCGTCCGCACGGCCCGGGATATTCCCATCGATTCTCCGTGGCCCTTCATCCCGTACGAGCATTACCTGATCGCGCCCCTCCGTGCCGAGGGCGATACCACCATCATCGGGCTTATCGGCATTGCCACGCGCGGCCCTCTCCCCCTGAACGACGAGGAGCGGAAGCGGGTACGGGAGTTGCTCAAACGGGCGCAGGCCGCGGTCGAGGACTACTATCTCCAGCAACAGATCTTCGCCCTGGTGAGGGAAACCATTCCGACCATTGTGCGGCTACAGCAACTGCACGGCAGCCCGCGCATGGACGGTCAACTTGCTCCCACCAGCCCGGCCATCACGGCCAGCGAGGACGACTTTGTGCGCTGGGTGTGGGACGCGCTCCGCCACTTCTGGGGTGGCCCCAAACTGAGCGAGAACCCCCTGCTGGACTTACAGGTGGTGGCCGAGGAGGCCGAGGCATCCGGCTCTCACCGCACGCGAGCGCTCCAAAACGTCCTGTTGAAGGCCATCGAACGCCTGCGCCCCGAGGGACACCGCCAGATGACCACCTCCGAGTGGCTGCTCTACAACATCCTCGACCTCAAGTTCGTGCAGGGGAAGCGGGTACGTGAAATCGCCCACCGCCTGGCCATGAGCGAGTCCGACCTCTATCGCAAGCAACGGATTGCCGTGGCCGAAGTGGCACGCATCCTGCGCGAGATGGAAGTGGAGCGGGTGCGGGGGAAGAACGGTGAGAACCAACCTCAACCCTGAACCCCAACCGAAACCCGGGCGAGCGCGCATCGTCTTGCTCTCCGTCGGAGCGGGACTCACCACCCTGGCATTGAAGGTGGGGGCATATCTGATCACCGGTTCCGTAGGCCTCCTATCCGACGCGGCCGAGTCCACGGTCAACCTGGCCGCGGCCCTGTTCGCGCTCATCACCCTCACTTACGCGGATCGCCCCCCGGACGAATCGCACCCCTACGGCCACGAGAAGGCCGAATACTTCTCCAGTGGACTGGAAGGCGGGCTGATCCTGATGGCCGCGGCGGGCATCCTCTACACGGGTGTGCGTCGCCTGATCCACCCTGTACCCCTGGAAAATGTGGGGGCGGGCATCGTCGTCGCCCTCATCGCGTCGGCCATCAATCTCCTCGTGGCCCTGACGCTGCTGCGGTACGCGCGAGCCCACGACAGTATTGCCCTCGAAGCGGACGCGCACCACCTGCTTACAGATGTGTGGACGTCTGTAGGCATTGTGGTCGGGGTGGGCCTGGTGGCCGTAACGGGTTGGTACACGCTCGATCCTCTGGTGGCCATCATCGTGGCCCTCAACATCGTTCGGGTTGGCGTGCACCTCATGCGACGTTCTGTCCAGGGACTGATGGATCAGGCCCTACCCGAGGAGGAGATCGCCCGCATTCGTGATGCGATCACATCCGTGGCGGGATCTCACGTCCACTACCACGGGCTGCGCACGCGCAAGTCGGGCTCGCGGCGCTTTGTCGATTTTCACCTCCTCCTGCCGGGGGAAACCACCGTACAGGAAGCGCACGACCTGAGCGAGCGCATCGAGGCGGAAATTCGACGTCGGCTCCCCAACACCCAGGTGACCATTCACACGGAGCCGGAGGAGGACGAGGCGTCGTGGGATGCCGAAGTGGTGGGAGGGCTGGCCTCCGAGGACGAGGGGTGATCCTATCAAGTGGTAAACTCTTGAAGCGCATCTTTCCCCTTCTTTTCGGCCGAGAAGGGGGAGCAACCGCCAAGTCGAAGGGTACGTGCTCTCCGATTTGCTTCTAAGGAAGGGCTATATATAATTTCTGGGAGCGTTCGGAAACTCGCGCTTTGCAGATTTCCAAATTGTTCTGATATTGAAGAGGCCATAGATCGGCGCTCGAACCCGCCTGGAGGTAAACCTCCAGGCTACGTCAGGGCGAAGCCCCCTGGAAGGGGGCTCCCTTTAGGCCGCTTCCAGCGGCCTTTGCCCCGACGTAGCACGGGGCTTCCAGCCCCGTGCGGGCAAGCGGCTGATTGTCAGAACAATTTTTCAAGTTGCAAAACCTCCAGGCTACGTCAGGGCGAAGCCCCCTGGAAGGGGGCTCCCTTTAGGCCGCTTCCAGCGGCCTTCGCTTCGATGTAGCACGGGATCTTTAGCCCCGTGCGTAAGGCCCATGCATTTCCGAACGTTCTTAATTTCTGAGAACCACCAACATTGCGCATGATAAGGAGCACCCATGGCCCTAACGCGCGAGGAAGTCCAACACGTCGCCTGGCTGGCCCGCCTCCAACTCACCGATGAGGAGATCGAGGCCTTTCGCGAACAACTCTCCGCCATTCTGGAGTATGCCCAGATGCTTGAGGAGGTCGACCTCTCCGCGGTGCCTCCGACCGCTACCGTGTTGCCCATGCGGAATGTGATGCGCGAGGACGAGGTGCGCCCGTCCTTGCCTCAGGATGTAGTGCTCGCCAATGCCCCCGACACAGAGGACGGTTACTTCCGCGTGCGGGCCGTCCTCTCCGATTAACGGAAGCCAGACCATGACCCTACACCGACTGACTGCTCACGAGGCCCGAGATTTACTGCGCAAAGGGGAGATTACGAGCACCGAGTTGACCGAAGCGGTGCTCCGACGCATCGAGGAGGTGGAGGACAAGGTCAAGGCCTTCCTCACCCTCACTCCCGAGGTTGCCCTCACCCACGCAGCAGAAGCCGACCGACGATTGGAAGAAGCACGCAAGTCGGGCACTCAGGATACCCTCCCCGACTTGCTCGGCATTCCCCTGGCAGTGAAGGACGTCATCAGCACGGCGGGCATCCGCACCACATGCGCGTCCCGCATCCTGCACAACTACATTCCGCCTTACGATGCGACCGCGGTGGCGCGCTTGCGCGCCCAGGGCGCTGTGATCATCGGCAAGACGAACACCGACGAATTCGCCATGGGGTGGAGCACAGAGAACTCCGCGTTCGGCCCTTCCCACAACCCGTGGGATCTCTCGCGCGTGCCGGGGGGCTCCAGTGGCGGGAACGCGGCCGCGCTCGCCGCGGACGAGACCATCATTGCCATCGGTTCAGACACAGGTGGAAGTGTGCGCCAGCCGGCGTCCTTCTGCAATCACGTGGCGTTGCGTCCCACCTACGGGCGCGTTTCCCGCTATGGCCTGGTGGCCTTTGCGTCGTCTCTCGATCAAATCGGCCCCATGACCAAGGATGTCACCGACTGCGCGCTGGTGTACATGGCCATCGCCGGGCACGACCCCAACGACAGCACCAGTGTAAACCGGCCGGTGGAGGATGTCACCCACCACCTGGTTCCGGAGATCAAGGGAATTCGGGTCGGGGTACCTCAGGAATACTTTGGGGAAGGCATTGAGCCGGACGTAGCCGATGTCGTGCTGAAGGCCGTGCGCCAGTTGGAGGAGATGGGGGCAATTGTGGAGGAGATCTCCCTCCCCCTGACACGACACAGCATCCCGGTGTACTACCTCATCGCCACGGCCGAGGCGTCGGCCAACCTGGCTCGCTACGACGGCATTCGCTACGGGTATAGTGCCGAGGCGGAGACTCTGTGGGAGTATTTCATGCGCACGCGCGGGGAAGGCTTCGGACCCGAGGTGAAGCGGCGCATCATCCTGGGGACGTACGCCCTCTCGGCCGGGTACTACGACGCCTACTACCTGCGGGCGCAAAAGGTGCGCACGCTCATCCGCCGGGAATTCGACCAGGCCTTCGAGAAAGTGGACGTCATTGCCGGGCCGGTTACCCCGGTCGTTGCCTGGCCCATTGGGTGGGCCATGGAAAATCCGGTGCAGGCCTACCTGACCGACCTGCTCACCCTTTCTCAGGCCATCGCCGGACTGCCGGCCATGAGCGTGCCTGCCGGTTTCACCCAGGGACTGCCCGTAGGGTTACAACTGGTAGGGCGGGCGTTCGACGAGGCCACCCTGTTCCGCGTGGCCTACGCCTATGAGCAGACCACCCGTTGGGGTGAACAACGGCCAGCCTTGTGAACACGGCGGCCGACAAATAACAGGGTGGCATACGCATAAGAAGCGCTCCCTTTGTCTGCGGACACCTATCCCCCAGAGGAAGTAGAGGGTAATGGAGCCTTCGGTAGAAGCGTGGTTGGCATACGGCTGGGCTGACTTGAGGGCTGCTCAGACGCTTTATCGCGCGGGGCACTATGCAGCCTGTGCTTTCCATTGCCACCAGGCGCTAGAGAAGGGATTGAAGGCCGTATGGACCCGCGTACGTGGGAAAGAACCACCGCGCGTGCACAACCTGCGCCTTTTAGCCGAACACTTGAACGGGCTCAACCCTCCTCCTGTGGTCATGGAAGCCGTTCTGGAAGCCACACCCCACTACGTCACCGCCCGCATGCCGGGCGTGCCCGGCGGAGAACTCGGCCGGTATACTCGTGAATACACGTTGCACTTACTTACCCTGGTGGAAGAAGCCTGGCAATGGTGCTCGCTGAACGCGAAGTAAAAGAACAAATCCGACGATTCGCCGAGGTCGTGCAAAAACGCATTCCTGTAAATGCCCTTATCCTGTTTGGTTCCTACGCTCGTGGCACGCCCCGTCCCTGGAGCGACATCGACATTGCCGTCGTCTCCCCGGCTTGGGCAGACCTCTCTCGCCAGGAACGCATGGTCATTCTCGGACGATGGGCGTGGGAAGCAGGCGCGACGTGGATCGAGGCCGTCGGGTATACGCCAGAAGAATTGGACCAGGCAATGCCCGGCTCCTTCGTAGGGGATATTCGTGACCAAGGTATCTACTTGAATTCCCTATCAGAAAAGTGAAGGCTACAGCAAAACATCTTCACCACACAATTTTCCTCTTCCGCTCCTCCTAACTCCTTGAAGTCTTCGTACAGTCCACTGTCTTGTTCCCTCCATCCAGGGAAAAAGACCGTGTTCCCTCATTTAGCTTCCGATTCGTCATCTTTTTCCTCTCGGCTGTAGAGGTGCCCATATGTTCTGGAGATGATAAAATAGTAATGAAGATATAATCCTGGGTATGTTGAGTAGGATGGAATGGTCATGGACGAAAAATTGGCGCTTTTTCAAGCGTTGATAAAGCAAGGGATATTAGATGAGGAGGATCGCGCCTACTGGGATCTGCTTACCCTACATCGCGTTAAGCGCCTCTTAGACGTCTTACGCTGTCGCACACGCCACATCGTGGTGGGGATGGAAGCCGTCGATGACGGGCACAATCAGGCGGCCATACTGCGCTCTGCCGATGCATTCGGCGTGCAGGAGGTGGCCGTCGTCACAGGGCAGGCCCCCTTCTCACCCAGTGAGCGGGTGACACAAGGGGCACACAAGTGGCTCACCATTCGCAAATATCCGGACATTGGGGCGGCTATGGGCGCGCTTCGCGCGCGCGGGTACCACATCTGGGCCAGCCGCCTCGCCCCCAACGCCATCCCCCTGGACGAAGTGGACCTTTCCAGACCCGCGGCCTTCTTCTTCGGCAACGAACACGAGGGGCTTTCAGAGGAGGCTATCCGTCATGCGGACAACCTGTTCGTGATCCCCATGGTAGGCTTTGTGCAGAGCCTGAACGTTTCCGTGGCCGCGGCCATCACCCTGTACCACACGACCCACCGCGCGCGCGAGGAAGTCGGTCCGGCTTACTTCCTCTCCCTCGAGGAGCAGCGCCACCTTCTGCGCCGGTGGATCCGCCTGAGTTCCCCCGCGGTGCGCCGCATGGCCCGCATTCTCGAAGGTCCCCCCACGTGAAAAGTGCAAAGTGAAAAGTGAAGAGTGAAAAGGGTAGACTCGGAGAAAGGGGCGAACCAGGGGTGGACGCCCCTCATCTCTTGGGCACTTACCTGTTCGGCTTAAGTCCCGGACACTCTTGAGATGTTGACGACATCGCGGAGCACGGCAGCAGCCGTGGTCACCGGATCCCGCTCGTCGATCTTGGCGAAGATGGTTTCGTAGATGTCCGTCTCGAACACCACACCCATCTCCCATCCGGATACGCGGGCCAGGAAATCGTCCTCGGGAAGGGATTCAGGCTGTACCCGCAAGTCATACACACCGTCCGCCCGGCGCTCCGCCCGGGCGACAAGTTTGATGACTTCCCCCCGCGCGCGTGCCGCCGCCAAATCCGCGGGGGTAATCCCCACAATCCCCTCCACATGCGCCAGGTCGTCCAGCGTCACCCGCACCCCCAAGACGGCGTTGGCAATGATGACCAACTTTGCTGCCGCGTCCCACCCTTCCACGTCCAGGGAGGGATCGGCCTCGGCAATGCCGCGCGTCTGGGCCTCGGCCAACGCGTCCGCATACGTCTCCCCCGCGGCCATGCGCGTCAGAATGTAATTGGTCGTGCTGTTTACAATGCCGCGAAACCGCTGCACGGTTGCCGCAACGAGATCCCGTTGCCCCATGTTGATGACCGGCAACCCGCCACACACGGTGGCGCTGAAGGCCACCCGCGCCCCACGCGCCCGAGCCCGGGCGTGCAGGTCGGCATACGCGAGCACCAGCGGGGCTTTGTTCGCCAGCACCACGTCCATCCCCCGATCCAGCGCCATCTGTACCGCGGGCAGGCCGGGCGCGCCCGTAGCCAGGTCGACGGGCGAGGCATCCACGAGCACATCCGCGCGCACCCGTTCCAACACATCCCCGAGGTTCGCGCCGGCCTGTCCACCGGGCAGGGTGGCGACACTCTCCCCGCGGCCCTTGTGCTCAAGCAAAGCGGCCGGTGACAGTCCACTTTGATCGACGAGCGCGCCCCCACTGTCGAGCGCGGCCACCACACGCGCCTGAAACCCATACCGCTCCTGTAACACCATCCCCTTTTCCAGGAGCAGACGCAACAGACCGCGCCCCACCGCGCCTACGCCCAAGAGAATGAGGTTTACCTCGCGCGTGGTCATGTGCTTCCTCCCGATTGGAGATTGGGGCTTTGGGCCTTTGTAGTGCCCGTGTTAGTATACACGAGTTCGCGCGGGGTGCACTGCATCATGGAAAAAGGGGGCAGTGTGCCCCCATCTCACTGTAAGGGACCGTGACCGAACCATGCTACACAACGGGGACAAGACATCGCCCGGCATCGTGCGCTCGGCGGCGTTGCTCTCTCTGGGCAACGTGAGCAGTCGCGTCCTTGGTTTGGTGCGGGAACAGGTCATTTCCTACTTCTTCGGCGCCAGCGTGTACGTGAGTTCGTTTCGCCTGTCCGACCGGGTGTTTCGCCTCCTCTATGACCTCATCGTGGGCGGCATGCTGAGCGGCGCGCTGGTGCCGGTGTTCAGTGAGTACGCGGAAAAGGATAGGGAAGACCTGTGGCGGCTGGCTTCGGCCCTGCTCACCCTCATCGCCCTGCTCGTGGCCGCGCTTGTTCTGAGCATCGAAATTGCGGCTGTGCCCCTGGCCCGCCTGTTGGCAGCCGGTCAGACACCGGCCGAACAGTTGGTGACGGCGCGCTTCTTCCGACTGATGGCGCCGGCGCTATTCTTCCTCTCTTTCAGCAGTGTACTCCTGGCCATCCTCTACGCACTGAAACGATTCCGCTTTGCAGCCCTGGCAACCGCGGTGTACAACCTGGGCATCGTCATCGGTGTGCCCCTTCTGGTCGGGCGCTTCGACGCCTTTAGTTTGGCCCTGGGTGTGGTGCTGGGCGGGCTGTTCCAGTTGCTCATTCTCCTGCCCGACCTGCGCGACGTGCGCCTGCGCGTGTCGTTTTACTGGCGGCACCCGGGTCTGCGGCACATCGCCGTTCTCTACTTTCCCGTGGCCATCTCCCTGCTCGTGGGCATGGCCCAGGGCCTCTTCGACGGGCGACTGGCGACCTTTACTGGGCCCTCCAGCCTGGCGTACATGGCGAACGCCACCACGCTCGTGCAGTTTCCCCTGGGCTTGGTAGCCATGGCCGTCTCCTACGCCGCGCTCCCCACCCTCTCGCGCCTTGCCACATACCCCGACCTGGCCGCGTATCGTCACACGCTGACGCGCGTGCTCCGCCTGGTGCTGTACCTCTCCCTCCCTGCCGCGGTGGGGCTGTTCGTCCTGGCCGAGCCCATCGTGAAAGTGGTGTTCGAACACGGCATGTTCACGCCGGCAGACACGGTGGCGACTGCGCGCGCGCTGCGTGTGTACGCGGTGGGCCTTACTTTTGCTGCTGTGGACTGGCCCCTGAATTACGCCTACTACGCGCGACAGAACACCCTCACCCCCACCCTCGTGGGCATCGCGGCCGTGGGCGTCTACCTGGTGGTGGCGTTGAGTCTCATGGGCCCTCTGGGGATGATCGGCCTTGTGTGGGGCGACACGGCCAAGCACTTCAGCCACGCGCTGATGATGACCCTGCTCACGCGACGGGATGTGCGGCTGTCCTTACGCGAGTTTGGTGACGCCGTGCCCCGCATTGCCGTCGCTGCCCTAAGCATGGGCCTTATCGTGTGGCAGGTTTCAGACGCGCTGGCCGCGAGACTTCTCCCACAAGGCCTTGCAGGAGAAGTGACTATCGTGGTGATTGCGGCGGCCGCAGGAGCCGCGACCTACCTGGGATTGAGCGCGCTTTTGGGACTCGAAGAACCGCGCGCCCTTCTTGCTGAACTTAAACGTAGAAGGAGCACACCTTAAGCAAACGCCTTGCCTACCCTTTGCTCAACTCCCAGAACCGCTCCCACGTCTGCCGGGCCACCTCGCGAGCCCGGGCCATGATAGCCTCCTCGTCCAACGTCAGCAATTCGCCGTCGCGCATGAGGAAGCGCCCTCCCACAATGGTGGATGTCACGCGCGTGCCATCCACGCCAAAAATGATGTGCCACGGCAAGTTATCCACGGTAAGTGGTGTGGGTGGATCGTAATCCAGGAAGATGATGTCCGCGAACGCGCCGGGCGTGAGTTCGCCCACCGGCCGGGAGAAGAAGTGGGTGGCCAGCCGGGCATTGTTGAAGAACTGCATCCGCAGCACCTGATCCGCGGGCATCGCGCGCGGATCCCCTCGATGCACTTTGTGCACCAGGTAGGCCACGTGCATCTCGGTGAACATGTTGTTGCTGAAGCCGTCGTTGCCCAGCACCACTTTCATGCCGCCCCGCAGCATGGTGGGGATGTCGGCCACGCCCACCGCGTTGTTCATGTTGGAGCGGGGTTGGTGAGACACCCACGTTCCCGTCTCCCGCAGGAGGGCCATTTCCCAGGCATCGATGTCGATGGCGTGGGCCACAATGGTGTCCGGCCCCAGGATGCGGTGCTGGTACAGCCGCTCCACCGCGCGCACGCCGTACGTCTCAAGCGTGTGATCCTGGTCGAACGGCCCCTCCGCCACGTGGATGTGAAAGCCCACATTGCCCAGGGACTCGGCCTCGGCCGCGCAGCGCTCCAGGGTTTCATCCGAGAGGGTGAGGCCCGCGTGGAGCCCAAAGGTGGCGGCCAGGCGCGGGTGCTGCTCGTGGCGCACACGTTTGATGAAACGCACGTTCTCGCGGATACCCGCCTCCGTCACCGCCGGTCCGTCACGATCCGTCACCTCGTAACACAAACACGCGCGCACCCCCGACTCCAGCACGACATCCGCAATGACGTCCAGGGAGCCGTCCACAAAGCGGTTGGACGCGTGGTGATCGAAGAGGGTGGTCGCGCCATGACGGATGGCGTCGACAATGGGAACCAGCGCCGAGTACCGCACGCCCTCTTCGTCGAGGGAACGGTCAAGTTGCCACCAGAGGCGGGCCAGGATCTCGAGGAAGTTCTTCATGGGAGGGCCGGGGATGTACATCCCGCGCGCGAAGGTGCCGTAGAAGTGCGTGTGGGCCACGATCAGGCCGGGCATGACGATCTGACCACGCGCGTCGACGTGAGGCACATCGGGGTAGCGGGCCACAAGTTCCTGCGTTGTGCCCACATCGTGGATGACGCTCCCGTCCACGGCGACGGCCCCGTCCTCGATGATGCGGTGCTCCTCGCCAAACGTAATCACACGGCCGTGGGTGATGAGGTAAAAGGACGCGCCCGGGGTACCAACAGTGCCAACATTCGCCATCGCCTGCCTCCTGGGAATTGCGTTGTGGATGTGCGAACATCTCTTTCCACTAATGTAGGGATCTGCTTGTACACCATGTGTGGCGTGGATATCAGGTAGCGGGTATCGGGTATCAGGTAGTAAGCGACGAGAGAGGGATGATACGACCTCGGTTTTTCGGTATTCCACCCTCCCCCCTGCGTAGAAAGCAAGACTTCATCTAAGATACCCGATACCCAATACCCGATACCCACCGGTCGCCGTATTATACGCCATCCCCGAAATTGAGGCGAGAGGCGAGAAGGCATACAATACAGCGTATCCATCATGGTCGGCACTCTCGGCCTGCTCTCGCCGAGTCGCCCATCTTTTCACTTTGAACATTGCAATTGCCGGAGCACACATGCGCATCCTCATTACCGGAGCACAAGGACAACTGGGGCGCGCCCTGCAGGAGGTGCTCCAGCACGAACACGACCTCCTGCCCCTCTCGCGCCAGGAAGGGGATATCACCGACCCGCGCTTCATTGCCCAGGCCGCGGCCTGGAAGCCCGACCTGATCATCAACGCGGCCGCTTGGACCGATGTGGACGGCGCGGAGCGCGAGCCCGACGCGGCCTTTGCCGTCAACGCCTGGGGGGCGCAAAACGTGGCCCTGGCCGCGCGCGCCGCTGATGCCGCCCTTGTCCACGTCAGCACGAACGAGGTGTTCCCGGGCAGGCCCGGCGTCTTCTACCACGAATTCGACGAACCCGGCCCCGTCAACACCTACGCCCGCTCCAAGTGGGCGGGGGAACGCATGGTGCGGGCCCTGTGGCCCCGTCATTACATCGTGCGCACTGCGTGGGTCTTCTTTCACGGGGGTAGCAACTTCATCACGAAAATCATCGCCGCGGCCGACAAGTTCGGGCGGCTGCGCGTGGTTGCCGATGAGTTCGGCAACCCGACCTACGCGCTGGATCTGGCGACAGCCATCGTCCGCTTGATCACCACCGATCACTACGGCACCTACCATTTCACGAACGCGGGTTATTGCTCGCGCTACGAGTACGCGCGAGCCATCCTCGAGCGGGCCGGTCGCGACCACGTGCCCATCATCCCCATCCAGCACCACCAGTGGAAGCGATTGGCGACTCCGCCGCGACACGCGGTGCTCCGCAACACCCTGGGTCCTCGCTTGGGCATTACCCTGCGCCCGTGGCAAGATGCGCTGGACGCGTTCTTTCAACGGGAGAGGGAGGCATAATCGCAGGATGCGCGCAAGCAATGCTTGACAAACCGCACGTTTCCGTTATCATACCCAACTACAACGGCAAGCGTTTTCTCGACACCTGCTTGGGCGCGCTGGCGCGTCAGACCTATCCGGCAGAGCGGCTGGAGATCATTCTGGTCGATGACGCCTCGACCGACGATTCCGTTGACTTCGTGCAAGGGCATTTTCCCCATGTGCGCGTGCTGTCCCTCGAGCACAATAGTGGGCTGGCTACCGCCTGTAACCATGGTGCTGCCATTGCTCAGGGCGAGATCATCGCCCTGCTGAACAACGACACCGAGGTCGAACCCCGGTGGGTGGAGGCGCTGGTCACCGCCCTGGCCGAACACCCATGGGCCGGAGCCGCGGCGAGCAAGATGCTCCTCTTCGACCGCCAGAATGTCCTGCACAGTGCCGGGGACATGATGGGCATTGACGGCATTCCCCGCAATCGCGGTGTGTGGGAGGAGGACAGGGGCCAATACGACGATCAGCGCGTCGTGTTCGGCGGCTGCGGTGGAGCAGTTGCCTATCGCCGTGAGGTGTGGGAGGCGCTGAACGGGTTCGATGAGGACCTCTTCATGTACCTGGAGGACGTTGACCTGGCGTGGCGAATGCAGTTGCGGGGATGGGGTACGGTGTTCGCGCCGGAGGCCCGCGTCTACCATCACCTCTCGGCCACCGGCGGCGGCCCGCTTGCCAGTTACTACACGGGACGAAACACCATCTGGGTGATTGTGAAGAACATGCCGGCCCCCCTGCTACGCAGGTACTGGAAAGCCATTGTCGGGGGACAGGTGCGGATTGCTCGCGACGCGCTGCGCGCCTGGCGCGGGGAGGCCGCCCGTGCCCGACTGCGAGGCCAGATAGCGGGCCTGCTGGGCATCCCCCGTATCATCAAGAAACGCCGGGCCGTCCAGGCCACCCGAACCATCGACATCGAACATCTGGACGCACTCCTTGTGCGGGTGTAAAATAGGCACAATAACCCCGACATTTGGAGACGCTATGCCACCCGTTATCCGTATCGACAACCTCTGGCACATCTACAACCGGGAGGGGGAACGACCCATCGAGGCCGTGCGCGGCATCTCCCTGGAAATTCACCCCGGCGAGTATGTGGTCATTGTCGGTCAGAACGGCAGTGGCAAGAGCACGCTGGCCAAGCACTTGAACGCCCTTCTCCTTCCCACGCGCGGGGACGTGTGGATCAACGACTGGAACACGCGCGACCGCGAGCACAAACTGGACATCCGCTCCACGGTGGGCATGGTTTTCCAGAATCCCGACAACCAGATCGTGGCCACCATCGTGGAGGAAGACGTCGCGTTCGGCCCGGAAAACCTGGGCGTCCCCCACGAGGAACTGCGCCGCCGTGTGGACTGGGCCCTCGACCTGGTCGGGATGACCGAATTCCGTTACCGCCCACCCCACCGCTTGAGCGGCGGCCAGAAACAGCGCGTCGCCATCGCTGGCGTTATGGCCATGAAGCCGCAGGTGCTGGTGCTGGACGAGAGCACCGCGCTCCTCGACCCGCTGGGGCGCCGACAGGTGCTGGAGATTGCCCGTCGCCTCAACCGCGAGGAGGGCCTGACCGTCGTCGCCATCACCCACTTCATGGAGGAAGCCGTCCACGCGGATCGGGTCATCGTCCTCCACAAGGGAGAAATTGCCCTGCAGGGCACGCCGCGCGAGGTCTTCCGCCAGGCCGACCGCCTGCGCGACCTCGCGCTCGACGTGCCGCCCGTCACCGACCTGGCCCAGCGCCTCCACGCGATCAACCCGCGCATCCCACCCGACCTCCTCACCCTCGAGGAACTGGTGGAGGCTGTTCGGGCCGTAGTTGGGACGCGCGCGCCGGTCACGCCCGCGCGCGGGGGTGCGAATCACACCCCCCAAACCCAGAACGGCCGGCGCGTGGTGGACATCGCCGACCTGCGCCATCTCTATCTGCGCAACACCCCCCTGGAGGTAGAGGCCCTCAAGGGGGTGGACTTCGATGTCCTCGATGGGGAAACGGTGGCCATCATGGGGCACACAGGGAGCGGCAAGAGCACACTCATCCAGCACCTGAACGGGTTGCTGCGTCCTCATGGTGGTCGCGCCCGCATCCTCGATTACGACCTGACCGACCCCAAGGCAGACGTGCGCGCGCTGCGCCGTCGTGTGGGCCTTGTCTTCCAGTTCGCCGAGGACCAGTTGTTCGAGCGCTACGTGGGCGATGACGTGGCCTTTGGCCCGCGACAATTGGGGCTATCGCGCGAGGAGGTGCGGGAGCGGGTGCGCGAGGCCATGAACGCGGTTGGGCTCGACTTCGACACCTTCAAAGATCGTTATGTTTGGGCACTCAGTGGTGGAGAAAAACGGCGGGCAGCGCTGGCGGGCATCCTCGCGCTGCGGCCCGAGATTCTCGTGCTCGACGAGCCCACCGCGGGCCTGGATCCCCAGGGGCGCAACACCATTCTGGGGCTAATTCGGCGACTCAAGGCAGAACGTCACCTCTCGTTGGTGCTTGTTTCTCACAACATGGACGAAGTGGCGCGCATGGCTCAACGCGGCTTTGTGCTGGCGGACGGGCGTACCGTGACCTCGGGCACCCCGCGCCAACTCTTCTCCCAGCCCCAGACCCTCTACGACCTGAACTTGGGCATCCCCCACGTGACCGAAGCCATGCACGCCCTTGCCGACGCGGGCATTCCCGTACGCCGCGATTGCATTACGATAGAGGAGGCGGTGGGAGAACTTAGTCGATACCTGATACCCGATACCTAATACCTGATACCCAGTACCCGATACCTATGGGGGGAATATCCGTTATTGGGTATCAGGCATCAGGTATCAGGTATCAGGTATCAGGTATTGGATATTTGGAGAGGTCAGCCGTGGACGAATTCGAACTGGCTCGTTATGTGACCATCGGGCAATACTTGCCTTTGGACTCGCGCGTGCACCGCATGGACCCGCGCTTCAAGTTGGTCGCCTTTACCGCGTTGGTGGTCGCGGTCACCTTCACCCCCTCCTACATCGGGAACGCCGTGCTTTTGGTGCTGATCTCCTACCTGGTAGTGCTCGCCCGCATTCCCTTCGGCTACGCGCTGAGCGGCCTGAAACCCGCCTTGCCCGTGCTCCTGCTCCTTATGGCCTTGCAGATGATCTTCTACACAGAGGGATTTGCCGGCCCTGCCGCGGGCATCGCCTGCGTGCCCCTGTTCAAAGTCTGGCTTATCGAGCCCACCACGTGCAGCCTGAAACTGGCCCTTGTCTCCGCGGCCCGCTTCATCGAACTGCTCATGCTCACCAGTTTGCTCACCCTGACCACCACGACCACCGAGTTGGCCCACGGGGTCGAGCGCTTGTTCGCGCCCTTGCAGAGGCGAATCAACTTCCCCGCGCACGAACTGGCACTCATCCTCACCATCGCCCTACGCTTCGTCCCCACCTTTGCCGAGGAACTCGAGCGCATCATGAAGGCCCAGGTCTCCCGTGGCGCGCGCATCGGCGGCTACGGACGCTTTCGAGTCATCCAAAACACCAAAGCCCTTCTGCCCGTGCTCGTCCCCCTGTTCATGAACGCATTTCGCCGCGCGGAAGACCTCATCCTGGCCATGGAAGCCCGCTGCTACGTGGGCGGTCGCGGGCGCACTCATTATACCGAATTGCACAGCACCCAGGCGGATTACCTGGGATTGGCCCTGGCGTTGGGCATTGCCATCCTTGTGCTGGCCATGCCGTGGCCGTGGTGATATTGAGTGAGTGGACAAATGTCGTTCACCATCGGACGTACGGACAACAGACGATGGACGATAGACCATAGACGATGGGGGATGATTTATGACCATCGTCCATCGTCCAATGACCAAAGTGGAGGCTGCCATGCTTACACCCGCCGAACAACGTGCCCTGGAACACATCGATGAGGATCTTCTCGTCCGCTGGACGCAGGAACTGGTGCGCTTTGACACGGTGCCCCGCCCCGGCCGGGAACATGTGGAAACCGAGGCCGCGCGCTGGATCGAGGCCCGTTGCAAAGAAATGGGCCTGGAAACCCACTTCCAGTGGGCCGCGCCCGGCCGCCCCAATGTCATCGCCATCCTGCCGGGGAGCGAAGGGGGCCGTCGCCTCATGTTCGAAGGGCACACGGACGTGGTGACCGAGGGCGACAGCGACGCGTGGACGTATGACCCCTTCGGCGGGGAGATTGTGGACGGGCGCATCTACGGTCGCGGCGCGTGCGACATGAAGGGAGGGCTGGCCGCGGCCATGATCGCCATCAAAGCCCTGGTCGACGCGGGCATTCGCCTCAAGGGAGACATCCTCCTGGGCGCGCTGGCAGACGAGGAAGGGCTCATGCTGGGCGTGAAAGACTTCGTGCGCCGCGGTTGGGCCAAGGACGTGAGCGCGGCCATCATCTGCGAGCCCGAGGACAACCGCCTGTGCATCGCGCAGAAGGGCGTCATGTGGGTCAACGTCACCGTCAAGGGGAAGATGGCCCACGGCGCCATGCCCTACACGGGCGTCAACCCCATCACCTACATGGCCCGCTTTCTCGCCGCCGTGCATGAGATGGAGCACGCCTACGAGGAACAGTACGGGCGCCACGAGTTCCTGGGCGTGCCCAGCCTGAGCCCCACCCGCGTCCACGCCCCCTTGCAGGAGCACGGCACCAATAACGTCATTCCCGACACCTGCCGCGCTACATTGGACATCCGCCTCATCCCCGGACAAGATCCCGACACCGTGCTCGAGGGCCTGCGCGGTCTGGCCGAGGACCTGGCGCGCGAGGACGACCGCCTGCGCTTCGAGTTCGACGTGATCGACGCGCGACCCCCTACCGACACCCCGCGCGACGAACCCATCGTGCAGGCCCTGGTCTCGGCCACGCGCGACGCGCTGGGGCGCGAACCCGAGTACGGTGGCGTGCCCGGCACAACCGATGGTACAATACTCTTCACCCAGGCCGGAGTTCCCATCGTCACCTGTGGCCCGGGCAACACCTACATCCCCCACCACGTGGATGAGTATGTGGACATCGAGCAGTTGGTAGAAGCCGCAAGAATCTACACCGTCGCGGCGATTCGGTACCTAATACCCGATACCTGATACCCAATACCTGGTACCTGATATCGGGTATCGGGTACTGGGTATTGAGTATCCGAGCACATTGAGAGCGTTGGCCTGATGAACGACACCCTAACCGCCGTCCCTAATTTACTTGTCGGCCACTACACAGATCTGGAAGGCGCTACGGGGTGCACCGTGGTGCTGACGCCGCAGGGCGCGCGCGCGGGCGTGGATGTGCGCGGGCCCGCGCCCGGCACGCGCGAGACCGATCTCCTGCAGCCCGGCAAACTCGTCCAGGAAGTCCACGCCATCGTGCTGTCGGGCGGATCCGCGTTTGGCCTTGCCACGGCCGATGGCGTCATGCGCTGGCTGGCCGAGCGGGGATATGGGTTCGACACGGGCGTAGCCAAGGTGCCCATCGTGCCCGCGGCCATCTTGTTCGACCTGACCATCGGCGATCCCGAGGCGCGGCCCGGGCCGGACGCGGGCTACGCGGCCTGTGAGGCGGCGACGAGCGAGCCGGTGACCCAGGGGAATGTGGGCGCGGGCACGGGCGCGACCGTGGGCAAACTGTTGGGGCCGCGCTACTGCATGAAGGCGGGCCTGGGCAGCGCCGCGGTCAAAATCGGCAACGGGGTGACCGTGGCCGCGCTGGTCGCGGTCAACGCGCTGGGCGACGTGGTGGACCCGAACACGGGCGAAATCATCGCCGGCACGCGCAAGCCCGTGGTGGGTGGTTTCCTGAACACGGCTCAGGCCATGCGGGGCAAACTGGGCCAGACCATCTTCGGCATGATGACGAACACCACGCTGGTGGTCGTGGCCACGGATGCCTATTTCGACAAGGCACAACTGGGCATGATCGCCAGCATGGCCCACAACGGGCTGGCGCGCGCCATCCGCCCCTCTCACACCATGGTGGATGGGGATACGGTGTTCGCACTCTCCACGGGCGACCGCAAGGCCGACCTGAGTGCGGTGGGCGCGGCCGCCGCGGACATGGTGGCCGAGGCCATCGTGCGTGCCGTGCGCGCGGCCGAACCCTTGCACGGCGTTCCCGCGGCAGAAGGATAGACCATAGACGATGGACGATGGACGATAGACGATAGGGGCCATCGTCCATCGTCGTAACTGAAAGGAGGTGATACCACCCAACCAGCCTTAACTTGTCATCCCCCACGTTTTCACTCTTCACTTTCTACTTTCCAATTCTTCTGCACCAGGAGGAATCATCATGGAGCAGACAAGCGTCCTCTCCGTACGCAAGATCGTCATCACGGGTATTTTGGCTGCTATAGCCATCTTGCTGGGCGTCACTCGATTGGGGTTCATTCCCGTACCAAACATCTCCGGGAACGCGACCATCATGCATGTTCCCGCCATCCTGGGGGGCGTGATGGAAGGCCCCATTGTGGGCGCGCTCATCGGTACCATCTTCGGTCTCTTCAGTTTCCTGCAGGCCACATCGCCTATCTTTAAGAACCCGTTGGTTTCCATTTTCCCACGCATCTGGATCGGCGTGGTAGCCTATTATGCTTATGTGGGAAGTCGGCGAGCGTTTGGGGAAATACCCGCGCTGGCCATTGCCGGTGTGTTGGGCACTCTAACTAACACTGTGTTGGTGCTCAGCATGGCGGTTATTACGAAACTCATTCCCATTGAAGTTATTCCTTCCATTATCCCCCAAGCCATTGCCGAATTGATCATCGCCGCCATCATCACCGTCGTTGTCGTTGGCGGCTGGAAGCGCATTGAGTCCGGCAGTGGCGGGGCATCGGTGTAGGAGAAGGACGATGGACCATAGACGATGGACGATGGGGCAATATTGCCCGTCGTCCATCGTCTGTTTCCTGGGAGTGACATGGACGAGAAGGAAGAGAAAGCAATCGTTTGGGTGTCCATCCCGCTGGATGAGGCGCGGGAGCGACTTCTGGCCCGCGGCATTACCGTGCGTCGCGAGTTGAAACTCATTCGTGGGCTGGCAGTGACCGCACCCGCGCGCGCACTGCGCGATCTGCAAGAAGAGGTGTGGGTCACGTCGGTCGAGCCCGACCGCGAGGTACATGCGATAACGTGAGAGGGGATACGTCGTGCGTCGCGCATTGTGTGTTGTGCGTCTGGTGGCGTGTGATGGAGGCTCATCATGAGTACCGCGCATGAGAAGTTGCATCCCACGTTGTGGGCACGCTTGGCTGCCGCGCCTGCGCCCCGCACGGTGCGCGTCATCGTCCAGTACGCGCCCGAGGCCATGAGTCCCCATGTGGCCGCGCGACGCTGGGGCGCGCGACATGTGGGCCGCGTCCTCCCCTTCATGGCTATGGAGGTGCCTGCCGACCAGGTGACGAGCCTGGTCGAGGAGGCGTATGTGGCCCGGGTATGGGAGGATCTCCCCGTCCACGCGCTGCTGGACGTCTCCGTGCCCAAGATCGGCGCGCCGCGCGTGTGGGAGTTAGGCTGGACGGGCAAGGGTATCCGGCTGGCCGTAGTGGACACGGGCATCGATCCCCAGCATCCCGACTTCCAGGGGCGCATTGTGGCCGCGGCCGACTTCAGCGGCAAGGGGAACGTGCAGGATGGCAACGGCCACGGCACGCACGTGGCCTCTATCGCCGCGGGGTCAGGCGCGGCGTCCAACGGCAAGTATCGCGGCGTCGCGCCGGACGCCTCCCTTTACATCGCCAAAGTGCTGGACGACCGGGGCGGCGGCCTGATGAGCAATGTCATCGCCGGCCTGGATTGGGCCGCGGAGCAACAAGTGCACGTGGTCAACTTGAGTCTGGGAGCAAGCATTGCCTGTGATGGTACGGATGCCCTAAGCGTGGCCTGTGACGCGCTGGTAGACATGGGCATCGTCGTTTGTGTGGCCGCGGGGAACACGGGGCCCGGCCCGGGTACTGTGGGGTCGCCCGGGTGCGCGCGCAAGGTCATCACGGTGGGCGCAACCACGGACAACGACCAGGTGGCCCTGTTTAGCAGCCGCGGTCCGACCAAGGATGGCCGCATCAAGCCGGATATCTGTTTCCCTGGCGAGGGGATCATCGCTGCTCGCGCCGCAGGCACCGCTATGGGCACAGTTATCGACGAATACTATACCGCGGCCTCGGGCACAAGCATGGCTACCCCCCATTGCAGTGGCTCCGTCGCGCTCCTTCTGCAAGCAGAGCCCCACCTTACTCCTACGCAGGTCAAACAGCGCCTTATGCAGACTTCGCTTAACTTAGGCCTGGAACCGAGCACCCAGGGTGCGGGAC
>JALWHQ010000189.1 GCA_026983525.1 Anaerolineae bacterium
CGTCGGCGTCGTAGTCCATGGAGCCGGTGCTGTCGAGAACGAGCGCAATCTCCAGCGGCGGGTGGCCAAAAGCGGCGCTGGACTTCACATCCACGTCCAGACGGCCAATGCCGAGCAACCGCAGGAAGGAGGTGCCATAGCTCCCCCGTACGGCAACCCGGACGCCGTATCCCGTCGCATCCCGTGTCGCGGCGATGCCCTCGATACCGAACCCCCTGTCCGCCATGGCCCCGAATACCGATCGCACATGCTCCGCCACCAGACCTTGCAGCTCCGCATCCGTGAGATCGCCATTCTTCCGCAATTCCCGCGCCGCATGCAGCGTACCGCTGTCCACAGCCGCCTGAAGCTTCGCCTTGTGACTCAGAGCGGTCGCATAGTCCACCACGCCGCCGGCGAGAGCCGCGAGTGCCAGCACGGACACCGCCGCCACCACGGCCACATTGCCATCGGCATTGCCCATGAATCTTTGGGTTTCCCGCATTGTCATTCTGTCCCCCATATTCAGCCTGTCGTTGTTATTGAGAGCGTCATGTCGCTCATTGCGTGAATCTACCTATGCGGGAAATATCAAGAGACGTTTAACGTGAAAGATTCATTTCCGGCCTACCCCACTACCATGACAACCGTCGCGACGCAGCCGGGCGGGCAGCACCTGAAGTCCAGACTTGCACCGCATGCGGATATGTGCTTTCGCCTTTGCGCACATTCGCGCCACGAAAGGTGGAACCCATGCCCCCCTGCCTGGAAGTCGAAAACGTCAGCAAGTCTTTCGGCGGCGTGAAAGCCGTGCAGGGGTGCACCCTGTCCGTCAAAGCGGGCTCCATAACCGGTCTGATCGGCCCCAATGGCGCGGGAAAAACTACGCTCTTCAACATGGTCGCCGGGGCCTTTCCGCCGGATTCCGGGCGTATACGGCTGTTCGGCGAGGACATCACGGGACGCCCGGCGCACGAGCTGTTCCACATGGGACTGGTGCGCACCTTCCAGATCGCCCACGAGTTTTCCACCATGTCAGCGCTGGAGAACCTCATGACGGTGCCGCCCGGCCAGTCCGGGGAGAACCTGCGGACCGCATGGCTCAAGCCGGGTCTGGTGCGGTGCGAGGAGGAACGGATCCGCACCCGCGCCGAAGAAGTGCTGGAG
>JALWHQ010000190.1 GCA_026983525.1 Anaerolineae bacterium
GCTCTTCGTCTGGGCTTGGAGAAGGCGTTGCAGGGCGAGGATGGGACCTCCACGGCGTCCTTGCTCGTGAAGTACCCGATAGGCCTGAGGCGCCAGGCCCGGAAAGTCGTAGTCCTTGGGATCGGGTTCTTCCTTGCGGAGCACCCGGCGGAAGTAGTCCAGCAGGCGGCGAAATTCCTTTGGGCGAACCTGGACGAGGGTGTAAAGGGTGGGCGTCCGTTTCAGGTTGAAGCGCCGACGGGCCGTGAAGAGGAGGGCCTCCCGCCAGCGCAACGGTTGCCCAAAGGGTGCCGTGGTGATGATGGCATCCGTCGAGTCATCGGGGACCTCTTGCACCTCGTGGCCCAGTCGATGCAACACCCGGAGGACGCCATCAGCTACTTCCTCGAGGAGTGGCGTCATCGGACCGGGCACGAAGGAAATGTGTACACGTTTGAGCCAAGGGTGCAACGGCTTCGTTGCATAAACTGCTCGTGTTGCCATACGTCCCTCCTATGGTGTTGTCTCTTCTTCCCAACCTTCCAGGTGAAAGAAGCGCACGCCCCAGTCGGCCAGGCGGGGGGAAAGGACGTGCGCGTACAGGAGCAACCTGGCCTGCCAGGGCACAATAATTTCCGGGGCACGCCGTCGTATCCCCTTGATGATTGCCCGGGCGACTTTTTCTGCGGGAATTTTAGCCGAAATCCAGGGAACTTTCAGGTTTTCGATGAGTGGCGTATCCACCCGGCCGGGAAAGACCACGGTGACCCCTATGCCCGTGCCGTGAAGTTCCTGGCGCAGTACGTCGCCAAAGCCTGCCAGGGCAAACTTGGCCGCCACGTAGGGCGTGTCGGGGGGGATGCCCTTTTTGGCGTCCATGGACGTGACGAGCACAATGTGCCCTTGCCCCTGCTTCTCCATGTGCGGGAGCACCTCCAGCACGGGATAGACCGAGCCGTAAAAGTTGACAGCCATGGAGAATTCCAGGTCTTCGACGTTCAGGTCGCGAATGGGGCTGCGCACGTAAACGCCCGCGTTGGCCACGAGAATGTCCACACGCCCCCACCGTTCCAGCGTCCTTTCGACCAGCGCCTTTACTTGCTCGCGCTTGGTCACGTCCGTGGGCACAGGAAGGGCCTCGCGTCCCAGGGCCTCCACCTCCCGCGCGAGGGCCTGTAGCAGGTGCTCGCGCCGCGCGGCCAGGGCCACGTGCGCTCCCTCACGCGCCAGGGCGAGGGCCGTGGCCTTGCCAATGCCGCTGGATGCTCCCGTCACGATGGCGACGCGATCGCGAAGGTCCCTCATGCTCCTCCCTTTCACACCATGACCTTGCCGCCGTCCACGTGGTAGGCCTGGCCGGTGATGTACGACGCATCATCCGACGCCAGGAAGAGCACAAGGGCGGCCACTTCCTCGGGCTGGCCCAGGCGTCGCATGGGAATTTCTCGTATCCACTTTTCCATCATGGCCGGATTTTGGCGCGCGGCCGCGGTCATGGGGGTGATGATGACCCCGGGGCAGATGGCGTTCACGCGAATGTTGTAGGCCGCGAACTCGCGCGCCGCCTCCTTGGTGAACCCGACAATGCCGGCCTTGCTCGCCGCGTAGGCGCTGCGGTAAGGCAAGGGGATGGCCTTGCCCGCGATGCTGCTCATGTTGATGATCACCCCGCCCCCCTGTTCCTTCATCACGCGCCCGGCGGCCTGTGTGCCCAGGAACACACTGCGCAGGTTGACGGCCATCACCCGATCCCACATCTCGGGCGACATCTCCAGGATGGACGCGCTGGGCTCGATGCCCGCGTTGTTCACCAGCACGTCGAGACGCCCCCACCGGGCCACCGTTTCCTCCACCATGCGGGCCACATCTTCTTCCTTGGAAACATCGCCCGCGTGGGCAATGGCCTCGCCTTGGTTCGCGTGGATCAGGCTCACCGTTTCAGCGGCCATCTCCTCCCGAATGTCGTTGACCGTTACGCGCATGCCTTGCTGCGCCGCGGCCAGCGCAATGGCCCGACCAATGCCCTGGCCCGCGCCGGTGACGATGAGCACGCGTCCCCCCAATTCGGGATACTGCGCCATTTGCTTTGCTTCCTCCTCCCTTCGTCTATCTGAGCGGCCGGTTCCGGCGAATGGCGTTTTCCTCGTCCTTCTGTTCCCCCTGTTCAGCGGATGTACTCGGTCAGGCCGGGAATGGGCTTCCCGCGTTCCGGCAATAAGCGCTCCCGCGCGTACGGCTGTGGATTGGCCAGGTACTCCTCGGCCGCCTTGCGTCCGGCCGCAATCATCTGGTCGATGTGTTCGAAATCGTTGAATGGAAGGTCCTTGAACGCGGTAATGTGGATGTGATGCAAGACAATGGAGGGATCGGCAGCCGCCCTGTCCAGGTCTTCGATGATGGACTGGGCAATGAACGTGTCGAGGGTGCGCTTGAGCACGTTCAGGAACCCGTGAACGGGCTTGCGCTTTTCACCCCCGTAGCCCACGTTGATGACGTAAATGGTCGTCGCTCCCCTGTCCATGGCCACGCTTGCCGGCACTGTAGCCACGACGCCCCCATCCACAAGTTGAAGGCCCTGATATTCCACAGGCGGATGAATGCCCGGGACCGACGCGCTGGCCAACACCGCTTCTACCAGGGGAGCGGAAGGATCGTCCCCGAAGAGGTACAGGCGGCTGGTCTGCAAGTCCACGGCCGTGACGTAGCAGGGCATCTTCAAGTCGCCAAACGTGCGCACCCCCGGGGGCAGGTTGCGCTCGATGAGTTGGCGCATGCCGTAGTTGGGGAAAAGGCTGTCCGCGCCGATGAGCACCCGCCAGGCCATGGTGAGCGGGTTGCCCGGGTACACCAGCCGTCGCGTTGCCTGATGCCACAGCGCGGCCAGGTTCCGCATGTCCGCGTTGGGGCCGTAAATGGCGAGGTAGACCGCGTTAATGGCACCCGCCGAGGTGCCGACCACAAAGTCCGGGCGAATGCCGTGTTCCAACAGCGCGGCCAACGCCCCCACTTGTAGCGGGCCGCGATTGCCTCCACCACTCAGTGCAAATGCGATCATCGTGTCACCAGGATTAGGAAACGGGGCTGACGTTAAGGGATAGCCTCATCATAGCACATGAGAGTTCCTACCGCCAAAGGATTAAGAACGTCTCTTCTCCTTGCGTGGGGAATAAGAAGGCACTTTTGCCGCTTGGTGCTATAATTTTCGTTGGTGCCAGAGGCCTTGAGGGGCTATGCTCTGCTGAGAGCGTTCGGAAAATTGGGCTTTTGACAAACTCCTGAGGGTTGGGGAAGAGGGGAGAGAGGAGAAGTCCACAACTTGTGGACCCTTTCCCTCCCTCCTTTTTCCACCTTCTTCCCTTACTCACGGCTGGCAGTCGCTTATCAAGAATCTGGTCCAAACCCTGAACACGGAGGAAACCGCCATGTTCGTTCATCCCGCGCCCTTGGCCGACACGGTGGAAGCGTTGCGCGATCGCCGCATGACGTTGAAGGAGGTCGTTCAGATCGCGTGCCAGCGTCTGGATGAGGTGGAGCCCCATGTGCGGGCGTTCGTGGAAGGAACGGCCCAGTGCGAACGTCTCCGGGAAGATGCCACCGCGCTGGAAGGCCGCTTTTCCAACTCGCGCCCATCCCTCTTTGGCGCGCTCCTGGGCGTGAAGGACATCATCCGCGCCGAGGGGTTCCCCACGCGCGCCGGCTCCCTCCTCCCGCCCGAACTCTTCGAGGGCCCAGAGGCAAGCGTCGTGACCGCGCTCAAAGAGGCGGGCGCCATCGTCATGGGCAAAACGGTGACAACCGAGTTCGCCTACTTCGAACCCGGCCCTACTCGCAATCCCCACAACCTGGAACACACCCCGGGCGGATCCAGCAGTGGGTCGGCGGCAGCCGTGGCCGCGGGACTCTGTCACCTGGCCCTGGGGACCCAGACCATCGGCTCTGTCATTCGGCCCGCCGCGTTTTGCGGCATTGTGGGGTACAAGCCGACCTACAATCGCATTCCCACCGATGGTTTACTCTTCTTCTCCCGCTCCGCGGACCACATCGGCATGTTCACGCAGGACGTGGCGGGAATGCGGCTTGCAGCCCGGGTCGCGTGCATCGGTTGGAACGAGCAAAGGGAGCAGGAAGCGGCTCGCAAACGGCCTGTGCTGGGCGTGCCCGACGGCCCCTACCTGCTTCAGGCGGAAGAGGAAGGGCTGGCCGCGTTCGAGGGGCAGGTACGTCAGTTGCAGGAAGCAGGGTACGAGGTGCGGCGTGTGTCCATCCTCGAGGACATTGAGACCATCAACCGTATCCACCGCCAAATGATCGCGGCCGAGTTTGCCATGGAACACGCGGAGTGGTTCGCGCGCTACGGCGATCTCTACCGCCCGCGCACGGCCGACCTCATTCGCGAGGGGCAGCAGGTAACGGCCGAGGCATTGGCCCAGGCGCGAGAGGGTCAGGCGAAGTACCGCGCTCAGGTGGAGGAGCAAATGGCCGAGGCGGGCGTTGACCTGTGGATCTGTCCGGCCGCGCCGGGGCCCGCGCCCAAGGGGTTGCAGAGCACAGGCAACCCCATCATGAACCTGCCCTGGACATACCTGGGCCTTCCGGCGGTCACTGTGCCCGCGGGCAAGGCCGCCAATGGGCTTCCTCTGGGACTGCAAATGGTGGGACACTGGATGGCCGACGAGGACGTGTTGACCTGGGCCGAGGACATCGCGCGCGTCTTTTCCGGAGGATAAGGGGAATGGTGACGGTCCATGTTCAGGTGAAGGAGGATTACGCGGGACGAGTCGATGAGGACGACTTGCGGAAGGCAATAGAGGACACGCTCGCCCTCGAAGGGGTGGAGGCCGGCGAGATCACCCTAGTGATTACGGACGAGGAGACGGTGCGCGACCTCAATCGCACGTACCGGGGCGTGGACGCTTCCACCGACGTCCTTTCCTTTCCCTTACTGGAGGAAGAGATGACTATCCACGGTGCGGAAATGTACCTGGGGGATATAGTCATCGCCTTTCCCGTGGCCGAGTGGCAGGCTGCCGAGTACGGACACAGCGTTCAGGAGGAATTGCGCCTGCTGGCCGTACACGGAACCCTGCACCTGTTGGGGTACGATCACGCCACGCCCGAAGAGGAGGCCGTCATGTGGCAGAAGCAGGAAGCGGTGCTGGGGCGGGCGTATGTGGGGCCGCGGGGTGAGCGTCGCCGACTGGGAGGGTGATCATGCGTTCCCCTTCACTTTTGCATAGTCTTCGGTTTGCTGCTGAAGGCATCGTGTACACGGTGCGCACGCAACGTAACGCGCGCATCCACCTGACGATTCTCGTTGTGGTGATCGCGGTCGGGCTTTTCTTCCACCTCTCCCTTGTGGAATGGGCCCTAGTAGCCCTGGTAAGCGGGCTGGTCCTTTCCCTGGAAACGCTGAACTCCGGCATCGAGGCGTTGATCGATCTCGTACACCCGGATCACCATCCTCAGGCCAAGGTGGCTAAGGACGCGTCGGCGGGAGCGGTTCTGCTGGCGGCGATCACCGCCGTGGTGGTGGGCGTTCTGGTGTTCGGGCCCAAGATTTGGCCCTGGTGAAGGCACCCTGTGCGGGGAGAGGAGGTGGATGCGCCTCTCCCCGCACGGGATGATTCAGGATTCGCGGGCGCGGATGAGGAGCACCGGGCAGTGCGCGAGGCGGAGTACCCGATCCGCCACGGAACCAAAGGCCAACCGCGACAGGCCACTGCGCCCGTGGGTCGCCATGACGATCAAATCTATATCATGCTCCTTGGCGTACTCCGCAATAACCTCTACCGGATGTCCGTCCAAGGCCACACCGTGGGCATTTACCCCTTGTTCTCGAAGTTCTCCGGCCTTGGTCTTGACGTATTCTTCAGCCTCCTCTGCCAATTGTGCGAGCAGATCCATTTCGAAGGTGCCCAATTCTGGCGCGGCCGGAAGGCGTGGGGGTTCTACCACGCGCAGCAGAATCAATTGCGCATCAAACGCGCGGGCCACAGCCGTCGCGTGGGGCAGCGCTTTTTCAGCCAGAGGGGAACCGTCCAACGTGCAAAGGATACGCTTGTACATGGGTGCGCCTCCTTCCTGAGGAATTGTCTCCACGGCAGATATGGGTTTGGGGAATTTCCACGTCAATCATCAATTACGCTTATTATACCACAATCCACGAACTATTTTATCACGTCGGTTCAAGTGAACCATGACCCAGGTCGTATCTTGGTGATATTGGTGAATTTTCTCTACAAGCGGCAGAATTTGCTCGAGAATAGGGGATGTCGTAGAATAATGAGTGGAAAAGTGAGTAGGGAGCATGCCCCCATCGTCTAGCCAGGCCTAGGACACGGGCCTTTCAAGCCCGCGGCAGGGGTTCGAATCCCCTTGGGGGCACCAGGGGAGCAGGGCAAACGTGATGGTTGCCCTGCTCCTTGTTTTTACGGGTGTTCTGTGAAATAGCGGAGCATGATCCCGTGCACAATCTGTTCCACAGGCGCCCGATCGTCCCGCAGAACGGTCGTTGGCGGGGGCGCCACGCGTACCCGGCCCCGCGCCCGCCGCCCCATTTCCTGGATGTAGGGATTTTCCGTTCTTTGAACGTTGGCCCAAAAGGCCTCCACGTTCACCGGTCGATTCGTCCCGACGATCAGGGAGTTTCCCCAGGCGGCGCCTCCAAGGGGCTCGTCAATGATGAACACGCTGGGGAACACGTGCTGCATCGTGCTGCTCAACGCGTACACCAGAGCGTAGTCCTCTCGCGTGCGGGCCGCGTTGACGGCCACGACTCCGTTCGGAGTCAGGTGCCTCTGCACTTCTTGAAAGAATTCCACAGTGGTGAGATGAAACGGGATGTAGGGTGGCCGGTACGCGTCAACGGCAATGACGTCAAACCGGTCGTTGTTGAGCCGCAGGTACAAGCGACCGTCCGAAGCCACAGCTTTCAGCGTGGGAATGTCGGATAGGCCGAAATAGCGGTAGGCGACGTCGATGATCGTGGGGTCCAGTTCGACGCCGACCATGGGCAGAGGGCCAAAGGCGCGCGCGTACAACGTGGGCACCGTCCCCCCGGCCAACCCAATGACCAGCAGACTGCGAGGCGGTGCGGCCTGGGAGGGGGGCGCGAAGTAGGGCGCCAGCAGGAAATAGTCCCAAATCCCCTCACTCAGGCCTGGCCCCGGCCGCCACACCGAGTGAATCCCCTCGCCCTCGTTTATCTTGAGCCACCGCTCGCCCTGCCACTCCACCACTTGAATGAAAGCGTACGTGGATTCGGCCTCGTAGAGAATACGACCTCGCGCGGTCACCCCCTTAACGGGAGCGGCTATTGTCGACCTGGACGCAAGGCCTAAGAGCACAAGGAGAAGAAGGGCCAACCCCGCGGAACCCGCGCGGCCACGAATGAGCCACAGGATGCTCCCCCAGGCAATCGCCATGGCACCCAGGAAGGCGAATGTCAGGCGTGTGCCCAGGGTTGGGAGGAGTACAAAGACGGGAAGGAAGGCGCCCACCAGGGAGGCGCCCGTGCCGACACCGAACACCCATCCCGCCACCCGCCCACTTTCCTCCGTTCGGTCGGTAAGAAGGCGCACAACCAGAGGGGAAATCGTGCCCAGGAGCGTGAGCGGCACCGCCAGGAGAACGAAAATGACCGCCAGGGCCACGACGGGAAGGGCAACGTTGTACTGACTCATGCCCTGTTGCGCCAGGAGGAGGAGGGGGCGACTCATGAAGGGAATGAGGAGGATGCCCAAACCTGCGACAACGAAAACCGGCGGTAGCCGCCGACCGTCGTCGACCGCGCTCCACCGTCCGCCGATGAGATTGCCCAGGGCCAGGTAGAGCAGCACGAACCCGATGATGCCCGCCCACACGAAAAGCATGTCGCCAAACCAGGGGCGAAGTAGCCGCGAGAGGCTGAGTTCCACCGCCAGGGAGAGAAATCCCCCCAGGGCGGCGGACAAGAAAAGGACAGGTGGAGGGAGTGATCGGGGTTCCTGCTCAGCGACGTGCTTTAGTTTCATAGAAGAGCAACTCGTATGCGTCGGTCACCGCGTCCCAGGTGAAGTAACGCCTCACCCGTTCTTCCGCGCGGCGACGGTATTCCTCCACGACCTCGGGGTGCGCAAGAAGATGCCGTAGCACCTCGCGCAGGCCGTCGGCCCCGCGTTGCCCATCATAAGCAAAGCCCGCATCCCCAATGGTCTCCAGGTTCTCCTCCGTGTCGTTCACGACCACGCAGTTGCCGAAGGCCATGGCTTCCAGCAACGCCGGGTGGGTGCCCCCCACTGCGGAGGTTTCCACGAAGATATACGCATTGCTGCCGATTTCCTCGTAGCATTCACCAAAGCAGTAACCCGTGAACACAACGTTGGGGCCGGCAATGGACCGCAGGTACGCCTTGTACTCCTCCGCGTAAGGCGCATCCCCCACGATGACGCATTTCATGTCCGTATCCAGGCCGTTGAAGGCCTCCACCAGGTCGTGGACGCGATTCTCGGGGACGAGGCGCCCGACGAATAGCACGTACTTTCCGGGTTTCAGCCCCCACTTGCGCAGCACATCCCCAGGGGGACGGCGGGTGACGTCCGCGCCGTAGGGGATGTAAGGCGGCTCCTTACCGTACCTTTGGCGGTAGTAGCGCTGGACGACGCGCGAGTCGGTCAGAAAAACATGGGGAAAGATCGTGGCCAGTCGCTCGGTGAACATGATGTAGCGCTTGGCCCACCCCGGCCATTTCTCCCGCTTCCAGTCCAAACCGTCCACATTGAGGATGCTGAGTTGGCCGCGCAGCCGGGGGATCCAGGTGACAGGGCTGTTGCCGACGATGAAATAGAGGGCGATGTCGTAGTCTTGGGTGAGGGCGTGCAGGCTGGAAAGAAACGCGTGCACGATGGTGTCCAGGTACTTGTTCGGAATGGTGGGGATTTTGACCAGCCGCATGCCCTTGTACGTGGGATGGGGGTAGGTGATGTGGTGGGGGCGGGCATAGACGGTGACTTTGTGCCCGCGTTGCACCAGGCGGCTTCCCAACTGCTCGACGCAGGTTTCAAAACCGCTGTAGGAGGCGGGCACGCCGCGCGTGCCCAGCATGGCTATGTGCAAGGGGCCGTAGTCCCGCCGGTAGGAGTGCAACCGTCGGGCCAGTTCCTCCTCTTCCAGCGACCAGGGTTCTATCACGTGCGTTTCCATCTCCTTTTGTCCACACCCTTATCGGGGTTGCTCATCCAAAACTCGGGCATACAGGGCCTCGAACGCGGCAATGTGCTGCTCGATGGTGTAGCGTTCTCGTGCTCGGGCGAGCCCGGCTTCCCCCATATGCTGCCGCAATTGTGGATTCTCGTAAAGCGTTTGCATGGCGCGGGCCAGGTCATCCGCGTCCCCCGGCGTGACCAGGAGCCCGGTCTTTCCGTCAATGACGACTTCCAGGGGCCCCCCGTGGGCTGTAGCAATGACGGGCTTCCCCGTGACCATGGCTTCGATCAGAACCCGTCCGAAAGGTTCGGGCGCGGTGGAGGGGAGGACGAGGACATCCAGGGCGGCCATGACCTGGGGCATGTCGTCCCGATATCCGGCCCAGATGACCCGGTCCTCGATGCCCAGGTCGCGCGCCAATTGGTGCAATTGCTCGCGCCGACGTTCTTCGCCCGGCACTACATCCCCAACGATAACGAACCACGCATTTGGGGCCTTCGACGCCATTTTCGCCGCCGCCTGTAAAAAGACTTCCTGCCCCTTCCACCAGTGGATGCGCCCCACCACGCCGAACAACACATCGTTTTCGTTGATCCCCCACTCTTGACGGACACGTGTGCCGTCGTTGTCCGGTCGGAAGTGGTGGGTATCCACAGGTGGGGGGATGACGATGAGGCGGTCGCGCACCTGGGGAACATCCTCCAGCAAGTAATCGCCGACGGCCTGGGAGTTGACCACAACGATGTCTGCAAGGTGGGCCACCAGCCAGGCAAGGATACGGCGCACGGGTGCCGGTGCCTGCGCCATTTCTCGCACGTACCAGACATGAGAACGGCGCAGCAGTCGGCTGGCCGTCGCCCCACAGAGCACCGCGCTGCTGTTGGAATGAACCAGCACGACCCCTTCCTGGCTCATAATGCGAGAGAGGGCCAACGTTCCCGCGATGGTACGGTACAGCAACTTCGCGATTCCCGATACGGACATGTAGCGGCGGCGCAAGACGGCCATGTCCACATTGCGATATTCCACCCCCACGTTGACAAGGGCCTGGGCGAGGTCGCCCTTGTAGGGGAGATCTTTGGGCAGGATGACGATGGGACGATAGCGCGCCCGATCCAGCCGCCGTACCAGTTCCAGAAGGCTGCGGTCTGATCCGTAGAGTTCGTTGCTCGAGTGCACAAACAGGATGGTCTTAGGTTCCGTCATATCGAGTCCACAAGCCTTCAGGGTGAGATGCCACTGTGCCTAACCACACCCACATGTATCCGAGCCAGGTTGCATCCGTGGCATGATAGGCCAAGAAGAGTACCAGGCCACCGAGCACAAGTCCTAACAGGGGACCTCGATAGGTGCTCCCCCTGCCCGTAAGAAGGGCATATATCCCCTCGCCCAAGGAGAGGCCCCAAAACGCGTAGAAGAAAGCCAATCCCATCAGGCCCGCTTCCTGGACGGTCTTGATAGTCAGGGAATCCAGCCAGGCACTGGCAAAACGCTGGATGCCAACCAGTTGCTCGAACGATCCCGGCCCCCATCCAATAAGGGGATGCACCTTTATCAGTTCCCAGGCGATGACCCACCGCTCCATGCGCAGGTTAAAGGTGGGATCGGCGCCCAACTGGGTCAAGGTTTGAAGGCGAGCGACGACGGGAGTGGTGGCCGGTAAGGCAAAGAGGGCGAGGGCCAACAGCCCCATGCCCACAGGCGCAACGAGAATCAGTATTCCCAGGTGTTTCAGGCGTGCTTCCGGGGTACTCGGGTAGAGTACCCAGAACAACGGCAGCACAAGGAGGACACTCAGCCAGGCCCCGCGTGCCAGGCTTAACACCCATGCCAGGGCAAAAAGCGCCAGCCCAATGCTCGTCCATCGGCGCGGGAGTCGCTCGGTCGGATTCATCCAGGCCGCAAGGGAAAACAACAGAAGCGCGCCCATCGTGCTTCCGAAGATGTTGCCTTCCTCGATGGTGCCGTAAGGCACAGGCACAGGAAGGCTGGTCGTCACCTGAATGCCCAGGTTCAACGGACTTTGTAGTACTATACCGGCCACACTTATGGTACCAAAATCCCATGCGTATACAAGGCGTGCAAAAATTCCCCAAGCAGCTTCGATTATGCCCAACACGAAAAGTGCCCTCACCAGAGTGTGCCAATCCTCCAGTTGTTCTAATAGATTGACGGTCACAAAGAAGGCCAGGACCATAATGCCCAAGCGGATCACATGGCGTGCAAGGGGGCCGGGCCCTGGCGCGTGCAGAAATGTAGCGAAAGCCAGCGTTGCCCACCACCCAACCGCGTACCAGCCCGGCAGGGGCGCGCGCAGGGGTCTTCCATACCAGACCCAGCGCAGTGCGATGAGGCCGGCCAAGAGAAGGATGACGATTTGCTCGGTGCGAATGTTGACCGGCCCAACGTTCCACTTGTAGCGGTTGGTGTACACGCCCACCAGCAACAGGATGATCGTGAGAGTGGGCCACCGCGACCAGAGCAAGCGCAGCGCCACCAGTCCCACAACGCCTGCAATGAGAAGGAGGGCAACGAGCGCGAGTGGGCTCATGTGTCCTCCTCCTGGGAAGAATCTTCGGTCAGGGGCTTGCGCCACTTGATGACCTTGGCAGGGACGCCTCCGACCACAGCGTAGGGCGGCACATCGCGCGTGACCACAGACCCCGCGGCGATGACGGCCCCACGCCCCACCCGCACGCCGTCCAAAATCGTGACCCGTGCCCCAATCCACACGTCGTCCTCCACCACAATGCCTTGCTCGGTGGTCCCCTGGTGCTTGATCGGGATATCCGGATCCTCGAACACGTGATTTTGGGGATGGAAGGATACGTACTGGCCGATCAAAACGTTCTCGCCAATGGTGACGCCTCCCGCGCCCCCCACATAGTTGTAATCTCCCAAGTTGGAATTGGCCCCAATGCACACCCCCTTGCCCAGTTTGGAGAGCAAGCCCGTCGCTTCGATCATGGTGAACCGTCCGACCGATACGTTATCCCCCAGCCAGACACCCTCCTGGCTCAGCGCGTCAATGCGCACGTCGTCTTCCAGGGTGACGCTACGCCCGAGGTGGAGGTGTCGGGCGTGGAAGATTTGCACGCGGCGTCCCACGAACAGCGCCCCGCGCGATTCGGCCACACGCCAACGCCACCACATTCCCCGCAAGAAGGCCCACCCGCGCCGCCAGAGGATGCCGACCAGGTCCCCCGTTGTCAGGGCCGGGTCCAGCGTGTAGGACGGGTCTCGCTTGAGTTTTCGGATGAGCGCTTCCACGAATCCCTTCATTCTCGGTCACCCCGTGCCAGCATGCGTTCGTACAGGTCTTCAAAAGCCGCCACGTGCCGCTCGATGGTGTATCGCTCCAGCACACGTTGCCGCCCGGCCTTTCCCATCTGGAGGCGTTGTTCAGGGCGGCGGGCCAGGTCGATCATTGCCTTGGCCAGGGCCTCGGGGTCACGCGGGGGCACGAGGAGCCCCGTCTCATGGGGAAGGACGATTTCCACGGGGCCACCGTGGGCCGAGGCAATGACCGGTTTCTCCGTGGCCATGGCTTCCACGATGACGCGGCCGAAGGGTTCAGGCTCGGTGGAGGGCAGGACCAGCACATCCAGGGCGGCCATGACATGGGGGGTATCCTTGCGGTATCCCGGCCAGATGACTTTATCGGCAATGCCCAATGAATGGACAAGGCGCTTCAGTTCGTCCTTTCGCCACTCTTCTCCCGGGACGACGTCGCCCACGATGGCAAAGCGAGCCTGAGGAACCTGGCGCGCGACGTGCGTTGCCGCCTGCAAGAACACTTCCTGCCCTTTCCACCAGTGGATGCGCCCCACAACACCAAACAACACCTCATCCTCGTTGACGCCCCATTCTTGCCGCACGCGTGCCCCTCCCTCGTTGGGTCGAAAGCGGTCGGGATTGATCCCGGGAGGGATGACCTCGATGTGGGGGGCGAGGGAGGGCGCATCGCGCAGAAGGTGTTCCTTGACGGCGTGGGAAATGGCGACGACCTTGTCACCTCGCCAGGCGAGGAAGCGGGCCACCAGGCGACGCGTGAACCAGGAGGATGTGACAATCTCCATGATGTAGAACACGTGGGGGACATCGAGCATCTTACTGGCAATGGCCCCACACCAGACCGTGCCCGTGTGGGAGTGAACGAGCGTGAACTTGGCCTCCTGCATCTCACGGCGGAGGCGAAGCGTTCCGCCGATCAATCGCTTGGTAAACATCAGAACCCCGTGAGGGGAGGCGTATCGTCGTCGGAGGACGGCCATATCGATGGACGTATGCGGCACTTGGGCCGTCTCGAGAGCGCGGCTCAGTTGCCCTTCATAGGGAAGGTCTTGCGGAAGAACAACATGGGGAGAAAAGCGTCGTTTGTCCAGGTTGCGAACCAGTTCCAGCAAAATGATGTCGGAACCGTACAACTCGTCGCTGGCATGGACGAACAGGATAGGTGCACTCATTGCTTCGTGTGCTCCTCGTTGCGCTCAGGCCAAGACGTGAATGTCTGCCAGGCACAGCGCAGGCTGGTCAACGTGCACGTGCGCCAGAGGAGCCGGGCCGGAGCGCTGTGACCACGGGGCACGCGCGTGCCCAACAAAACGGCCACCATCCACCGCAGCCCAAAGGCGACACTGCCCAGCAGGTGAAGGAGCAATGTCTTCGCTCGGCCATATCGCGAGCGATAGTCCTGGTCCAATCCCAAGATGTTTCGCTCTATTCCACGATTCCCCTGTGCGTGTACACTCTGTCCAATGTGATGGACGATTTCCGCTTGCGGCAGACACACTATTTTACCCTCTTCGCGCAGACGGCGACAGAAGGCGATGTCCTCGATGTACAGGAACCGGTCCTCGGGCCATCCCCCGACACGCTGTGCCGCTTCTCTTCGGGTCATGAGCGCTGCACCGGAGACCCAATCCACATGGATGGGCGTGTCGGTGCGGTACTGACGACGCGCCAACCACAACCCGGGGAAGCGCGTTGGAGAAAGGTGGTAGAGGGCGAACGCGTAGTTGAAGAGCGTTCGAAGGGATGGATCATGTCCGGCCGCGCCCCCCTGGATGGTGCCGTCCGGGCGCACCAACTTGGGGCCAACGGCCACCACATCGGGGTGCGCGCGCAGGTAATCCAGCAAGACGCGAATGCTGTCGGGGCGCGGTTCGGTGTCCGGATTGAGAAACAGAACAAAGGGCGCCCGGGCCAGGGCCAACCCTCGGTTGTTCGCCCTGGCAAAGCCTTGGTTGGTCGCGTTCCTGACCAGTCGCAAGGGGGCAACGGTGGTGCCTTCCTGGAATCCCTGTTGCAGCAAGAGGGTGGGGGTGTCATCGGGCGACGCGTTGTCGACCACGATGATCTCGTGGGGGATGGACGCTGTGGCCGTTTCCAGCGCGTCCAGGCATGCCCCGATAAAGGCTGCCGCGTTCCAGGTGACAATGACGATGCTCAGTTCGGGCAAAGGTTCTGCAGGCATCAATCGACGTATCCCAACGATCGGAGGTGGTCCTCGAGGAGTTGGCTTTCCTCCTGGGTGTATTCCTGCTGTTCGACGCGGGGAGACTGGAGCACATCGCCTGTTGTTTCGTGGCGCGGCACGACGTCGGATATGACCCGTCCATCGAATGCGCCATCCGGGACGGGAAGGCCCAGCAATGCCAGAATCGTCGGGGCCATCGCGGCCATTTCCAGGGGAGCGTCGAATGCGCCCGGTGACACGCCGGGGGTCACGATGGCCACGACCCCTTCGCGCCTGTGTGTGCCCTGGCCCGCGGGCAACACCTCCCGGAATGGGCCCGTAGGGTTGCGCAAGGAGGTGAAACGCACGCCCTCCTCGAGATCGAGAACGATGTCGGCGGCCAAGTCAACGTAATCCCCTGTGTAGACGTCTTCCCTTCTGTACACGCCCCGGCACAAAGGACGCCCATCGGGCAAGCGGGTCTCCTTCAAAGCCGCGATGATTTCCTCCCGCACCTGTTCGTATGCTCGGCGCTCCACCGTCCCCAAGGGCTCCCGTCCTTTCAGGTTGATCCAGATGCCGTCCTCGGTGGGGCCCCCGCTGTACGCGACGGTGTGTTCCCACTCGATGGCCCGCAATCCTGTGATGGCCTCCTTGCTTCGCTGTACGAATTTTCGCGGCAGGATGCGCTTTGCCCATCGGGCCAGGGGCCGCAACGGGCGATAGAGGCGGTTCGCACCGCTGCGGAAGCGCAGCCACCCGTGGGCGGCAAGCCACTCATTGGCACAGAATTCCCAGTGTAGAGGGCCAAATCCGTGATCGGAAAGAAAGATGATGTGCTTTGCGTCGGCGCACGTCTCCAGTACGCGCCCCAGGTGCTCGTCGAGAAACTTGTAATAATCCCATACCCACGCTCGGCGCTTTTCCCACTCCGGATCGGCATCCTCCGGAGGGGTGTTTGCCGCGTAGCCGTACAGCGGGTGCTGCACGCGGTCTGTTCCCTCGTAGACGATCATCGCCACGTCAAAGGGGCCATACGCTTCAAGGAGAAATTCCCAGGCCCGCGTGCGCTGTTCCGTGGCCTTGCGGACTTCCTGCAGGTGGGCGCGCATCCCCCGCGGGGAGGTGCGATCCTTTTCCGTGTGCTGCATCTCCACGTCCACCTGGTAATCGGGCATGAGCGCAAGCAGCCGTTCCCGCACCTCTGGGGGGTGGGTAAACTGCACGTGCGTCCCCGGCGTCAACATGCCCCCTACCAGGACCCCCGCCAAGGGCGAGGGGGGGTACGTCATGGGGACGTTCAGGAACAAGGACGTCCGCCCGTGCTGGGTGAGCCAGTCCCACAGGCGGGGGGCGCGAGCATGGCTGGCGTTGAGGAGCGGGCGTTCCAATCGTTCGTTGAGGGGGGCCTGCCAGGCAAAGAGCCCGTGACGCCCCGGATTCACGCCGGTGAGAAAAGTGATCCAGGCAGGCGCGGTGATGGGAGGCAGGGTGGAGTTCAGGGTGCCCGCACGAGCCCGGGATAGCAAGGCCGCCAGGTTGGGCAGGTATCCTGCCTCCATCATGGGCCGCAAAATGCGCCAATCCGCTCCATCCCAGCCAATGATGCACAGGCGTGGTGATTTCATGTGCGTCCTCATCCCCTACACAACGGCGGGCTTGTGGCCCGTGATCTGCTCGACAAACCGCCCAATGTCCGATAGGCGGATAACACCGAGCACAAACAAGGCGATTGCGTAAACGATGACGGGTACAATGGTGGCGATCAGTTCGTGCATCGGTCGCGCGATGAGCAGGGCACCAATGCCAATGCCCACGGCGAGCGCGGCCCTCACGGTAGAACCCGCGCTTGGAAGCCCTCTCACCAGGTGATGGACGGCGATGCTGTGGAGCAGCACGGTCATGAAGGAGCCCAGCACAATCCCCCATGCTGCTCCCCACAAACCACCCAGCCATGTCGTCAAAGGAACAAGGATCACGAATATCAGGACTTTGGCGACGGATATGTAGAACATTACGTCCTGTCGATTGGCGGCCATTTCGATCACGCTGAGCACGCCGTTGAGCACGAAGAACACCGCTTGCCAGGCAAGGATGCGCAGGAGCGGGGCGGCCATGGCATACTCTTCCCGCCCAAAAACGACGTCCACAAGCCAGGGGGCGCTGGCCGCCATACCCAGGGAGAGGACGGCGGTCAACACCATGCCGTAGTAGATGCTCAGGCGAACCCCCTGACGGAAACGCTCCATACCGGTCACGTAGAGGCGCGACAGGGCCGGATAGAGGGCCTCGGAAAAGCCGGTGGTCACGAAGAAGAGGGCCCGGGCCAGGAGTTGGGCAGCGTTGAAGATGCCGCTGGCTTGCTCTCCCAGGATTTTGGCGATAATGATGATGCCGATGCGGTTGGGGATAATGGCGGCTACGGGAAGGCCGTAGAAGTGTGGCGCTTGACGAAGGAGCGCGCGCGCCAGCCGCACATCCACATGAGGGCGTCGGATCACACGCCACAAACTCAAATATCCAATGTAAAACGTCGCGCCCACGATTTGAAGCCCCACCATCGCCCAGCCCAGGGTATACACAGGCCAACCCAAAAGAATGATACCCACAATGAGCAGCATGTAAGCCGTGTAGGCCACGGTCTGGGCTGTGGGAATGATCTCCATGCGTTCAAGGCCGCGCAGCGTCGCTTCGGAACCAATGATGAGTCCAAAGGGCACAAGGCTCGCGCCCGAGATGACAACCATCAGGAACGTGTCGTGAGGATGTCCCCAGAGGAAAGCGATCAACACCTGGAGCCCCCAGGCCAGCATTCCGCCGACCATCAGCATGGGCACGGTGCTCCACCAGTAGCGGCTGGCTTCCTCCCGGTGGCGGGCAACTTCCCGGATGAGCAGGTTGGGCAAGCCGAGTTGGGTGACCACCTGAAAGATGGCGATGTAGGCGGTCATCACGGCAAATTTGCCCAGGGCTTCGGCTCCCAGCGCGCGAGCGATAAGCACCTGGATGATCATGCCAAAGACAATGCGGATGCCTCCGTTGACTCCCAGGGCCAATACGTTTTTGGTAATGTTACGTAGCATGTTTCCCTTTTGTCCGTTTCCATTCTCTGCCACCGGATTGTATCACAGGCTCCAGGAGAGAGAGGTATTTCAAGATGGGGGGATCGTAAAGTCGGGAAGGTTATCCCCAGAAGATAGCGGTCATCCGTGCCAGCGAGTAGAGGTGGAGTAACATTGCTCCCCCGATCCAAAGGCGCCACCACACGTGTGGAGACATCGCGCGCGGTCGCCAGGCGTCGAGCCCCTGGATGCCTGTGGCGATGATGGGCAGCAGGAGGGGGAACAAGTACCTACCCTGCGGCATCCAGTCTAACCACATAGCAGGGAGTAGCAAGCCCGCCACCATGAATACGAGAACCACGACATCAAAGAAATCCGCAGCACGTCTGAGTCGTTTTCCGAGCCCCAGGCGGAGCCAACCGAGCAGGCTGAGAAGCGTCACCGCGGCCAATAAGACGTACACGGGGATAGGGAGTGGGTACACAAGCCACCCGTAATTTCCCCAGAAAGACGTGAAAAGGACCCCCAGCGCGAGTATCCATCGCACCTTGAGCGGTTGTTGCCATTGGCGTGGTGTGTAGACGTACGAGGGCACCAAGTGGAGGCGTTGTAGAAGCGGGGAGAACAACATGGCCCAGCGTTGGGCCGGCGTTTCCGCGTCGCCGTTGACCAGAACCTCGGAAAGGCCCGAGCCCGCGGACACGATGCGGCCCGAAACATTGTCGACCAGGATGGCGCCGGTGGCTCGGCGATCGCGCGGGGCACCTACACCTATGACCACGCGAACGAAGGGGGTGCCACGTCGTGAGCGGTGATACACGCGCAACGACTGCCACGCCGTGCCCACCCGGTCACACGTGGCCGTCTGTGCGGTATCGTCCGCAATGGAAAGGCACACCCACGCCGGTGCCCCTACAGCCCTCACCCTGGCTTCTACGGCCAGGGTCTTTCCCCAAACCTTGGGCACCCGTTCCGCCAGCAAATTTTGAGCCACGTATGCACGTGCTCGTGGTGAGGCATCTTCCACGAACAGGGCGGCGCTTTGTTTTACACCCACCCCGGGAATACGGGTGGCCGGTCCTCGGTCGGGCCCCTGTTCCCACCCATAGGCCCGGTGAGGCGCATACGGAAAAAGGAGCATGGCCACCAACATCGCCCCCATAACCACCAGAACAGGCCGTTGCCATGGCCGCAACGGGGAATCGGGAACAATAAGCAGAAGTCCTAAGGCAAGTGGAATGACGAGGCTTCCCAAGCCCCCCAGGCCGGCCAATCCGGTCGCGATGAGGAATACCCCCCAGGCACGCCGGGGATTCTTCCGATTTGGGGCCAACACCAGCCAGGCCGTGGCAAAGAACAAGGCGCCGAGAAGGTCCTTCAGCACGTTGGAGTTGAACGTCGTGTGTATGAAAGCGGGCATGGGTAACAGGGCCAGCAGCCAGAGGCCCGCCTTGGCCAGATGGGGGGCATGGGAAAATCGTCTGGAGAAGCCCACCCTGCCGATAACAATGACCAGCGCGCCCAGCAGAAGGCTGTACAGGCGTCCAACGCGCAGTTGGAGGATCAAGTCGTCAGGAAGGGCCATGAATATGAGGGCGGGTATAGTGTAATAGAGAGGGGCTTCATCGTTGATTTGGGAACCGGATCGCCGCAGCAAAGGGATGTCACGAAATCGGTCGGGAAGGGGGGACGGGTGTGGTTGGTGTGTCCAACGCCAGAAAGCGCGTTCATCCATAGAGCGGAGAATGCGCGCTTCCAGGTAAACGTCTACATCATGCATGTGAGGAGGACGACGTAGGGAGGCGAAGAGGCGCGCGTATTCGAAGTGGCCTGGCTCGTCAGGGCCTTGCCAGGGAGGGAGGACGATGAACCAAAGGAGGGCCAAAAGGAAGTACGCCAAGAGGGGGTAACGCACCCGGAGGACGGGTTCTTCCCTCACGGGTACTCCCCCCTTCTCCGGGACAGAGGCATGATGTGAGGAGGAGTGAACCTCGATATTACGTTCCCTCAATCGGACGGCTCCGCGCGTAGTACCATGTCGTAGCCAGCGTAAACCCAAGGAAGACTCCTAAGATGCCGCCTGCCACCATGTCCATGAGTAGGCCTACCAAGCGTGATACCGTACGCTCCCGCACGTCCACAATGTGTACATAGTTGGAGGCTACGGCTGCCTCAGCGCGCAATTCCTCCACTTTGGTGAGAAGTGCTTTGTAGAGAGTTTCTACAGCGTTGCGTTGTCGAATCAACTCGCGTTCCTCTGTCAAATTGGCTGCTATTTCGGCTTGCAATGTGTCTGACTGTTCACTAAGGAAATCGATAGCCGGCTGGAGGTTATCGGCTTCGTTTTCCAAAGTGTCGGCTATGGCCTCGTAATCGTTGCCCAACGCGCGCAAGCCGTCCAATGTGATGCCGCCACGCGCAGTCACCGGGCGCAAGGTGGTCAGGAGTTCTAAGGGAACCGTGTCCAGCGAACGGCCCTCCTGTCCCGCGCGCCTGACCTCCTGTGCCAGGTAGCGGAGCACTTTCTGGGCGTGGCGATACTCTCCCAACGCCGTGTTGACGTTCCCCAGTTCGACAACCTGCGCCCGAAAGCCGCTAATCCCCGAGGAGAGGCTTTCGCGGTCCTGTACGGAGACCACAACCTGTGATTCGTTTACCAGTCCAATGCCTGTGCGTCGTCGGAAGTCCTCAATCGCAGCCTCTGCCTCTCGGAGTTTTTGGGTGGTTTTTTTCAATTCATCTTCCAAAAGAGGTATGTCATTGTCGTACCGATAGAAAGCCTTTTCTACTTCGTCTTCTACCACCTGCGCCCATGTCTCAGCCAGGTTGTAGGCCAGGTCCGGGGTAGGGGCACTTACGGATAGGTAGACGTAGACACCTTGTCCGCCGTGTACGGCCAGGTGTTTGAGCAGTTCCTCGCGCGTGCGCCAGTTCTCAGGGAGACGATCGCCCATGCGTCGGATGACTTCGTTGATCACGTTGGGGCCTTTGGCCATAACCAGGGCCATGTTTCGCGCATCATTGCGGGGGCGCTGTAACGTTTGAAGGTTAGGGGTTGAAATCCAACGGAAATGGGTCGGGTATACGGCTAGGGTGGCCTGGACCATGGTGAACTGTTTGGCCCGGAGATTTTGCCAGGCCGCACCTGCAACGCCCAACAGGCCGGCCAGAAGAGCGATGAACAGGACGCGTATAGCCGCGTGCTTGTTCCTACCGACCAAGTTATACCACCAGTTTAGCAGAAAGATGCGGTCTGCATTCATAGGCAGGGGGGCTCCTTTACCCGTCAAGGTGTCGTTTCAGGGGTTGGGGCAGGTGTTGGAGCGGGGGTTGGAG
>JALWHQ010000191.1 GCA_026983525.1 Anaerolineae bacterium
ATGTGGCTCGAACCACCGGTGCAACTGGCCCCTTTACCCTCGAGGCGGGTGATACCCTGGATAACCTGGATACAGGTCTCATTCCCACCGGTCAAATTAGTGGGCTTATTTGGATCGATCCGAATGCTAACAATGTGCAGGATCCAGGAGAGACCAACACACTTGCGGATGTATCCATCCGTGTGTTGGGCACGAATGTGTTGGGTGAAAATATCAATGTTACCGTTCTTAGCGACGCTCAAGGCTATTATGTCGTAAGCGACTTGTTGCCTGGCACATACCGGGTCGAAGTGTCAGATCAAGTTCCCGGGTACGTGGTGACTAGCCCCAATCCGCAAGAGGTCGTGTTGACTGCGGATGTCTTGGAGGTAACGGGCGTCAACTTCGGTTTCATTGCCCCTACAGTAGCCAACCTGGTCGCTTTTACGATAACGCCGTCCGCGCACGTGGTCACGATGGGGTGGAAAGTGAGCCTGAATGGGGGGGCGCCTCCCGCGTTCCACGTGTGGCGTTCCGAGGACAACGTGCGATGGACTCGCCTCACCGATACAGCGCTTCTGCCTGTGGAGGATAACGGATACACAGCCGAATACCGCTATGCTGATGATACCGTACAGCCTGGGCATACGTACGCCTATCGTCTGGCAGTGACAGGGGGAGAGACTTTTGGGCCATGGACGACCCACACGCCCAGCCTTGAGGCTAAGCCTGCCGGCCTCAACCACTTCCTTCCCCTGCTTGCCCAGTAGTCGCGCGGCCAAGGGCGCTGACGAGGTCATCCTGTCAGTGCCCTTTTATCATTCCCATACGCTTGACTTGTTCTCCGTCCGCCCGATTTGCGACCTCCCCTTTCTCCTTCTATCATCCCTTTTTGGATGCTCCTGTATGTTCAATGAAGAGTGCTGGAACGTCACCAAGCCACGCACGGCACTGAGTGAGATATTTGGGTACGGGCGGAGATGTTCGTCTGCTGAGGCTATGGAGGATACGGCGGAGAGCGTGGAGGATCTACCTATCCATGTCATCATCGTTACCCATAATAGTGCTCCCTATATACACCCCTGCCTTGCCGCGCTACCGGACGCGTTTGGCTCTGTTTTCTTTGCCGCGACCGTTGTGGATAACGCATCGGTAGACGAGACCCCCACGCTCGTTGCGCAAGTAGCACCGTGGGTGCGCCTCATGCCTTTGAACGAGAACACCGGATGGGCCCGAGCCATCAACCTGGCCGCCCCCCTGGAGCGCGGCCATCTCCTCCTCCTTAATCCCGACACGGTGCCGCTCCCCGGCAGTTTGGAAACCCTCGCGCGCGCGCTCGAGACCCATCCCCAGGCCGGAGCGGTTGGCCCGGCCCTGCTTTCGCCGGAAGGGAATGTGGCTCCCGAGAGTGCGCGCGCGTTCCCCTCCCTCTGGCACGAATTCACGGACAAGACGGGGCTGGTGCGCCGTTATCCGGGGCACAGGCTGTGGGGGCGCTACCACACAGGCCGCGATGAGCGTCCTCGTCCTGTGCCGGTGCTCAGTGGCGCGGCCTTGCTGGTGCGACGGGCCGCCTGGGAGGCAGTGGGCGGTCTGGATGAACGGTTTTGGTTGTACGCAGGGGATACGGACCTCTGTCGGCGGTTGTGGCAGACCGGATGGACGTGCCTGTATTGGCCTCAGGCGCGGGTACTGCATCACGGGAGTGGGAGTGTTTCTTCAGAGATGCGCACTATGTTGGGCATCGAGGCTCTGGACGCGATGCACAGGTACTTTCGCAAACACCATGGTCGGGCGTACGCATTCACCTACCGGCTCATGGTGGGAGCACTGGCGGTGGCAAAACTCCTGTACTGGAGCCTACGGCGAGACCAGCATCACCTTGGTGTGCAAGCGCGGGTCCTGCAATGGTGTGCGTTTGGGAGGCGGTAAGCGCATGAAGCGCCCTCTGGTTCTCGTTCGGTCGTCTGCACATATGGGCGGCATCGAGCGGTTTCTGCTGGATTTGGCAGCCTACCTTGTGGGAAAGGGTTGGCGGGTGGCTCTGGTGTTCCTGTATCGCTCATCGGGAAGGGGCGCGCGACACCCGGCGGAGCGACTGGCACGCGCGCGTGGCTTGCGGGCTTTTTCCATCCTCGATCGGGGACTCTGGGATCCGCGCCCGTTGTTGGCGCTGTACTCATACCTCACCCGCACCTCGCCGACCCCGATTGTTCACACTCACGACTACAAGAGCGATGTGCTGACGGCCCTTGCCCGGCCGCGCTATCACATCGCCACAGCGCACGGGTTCACCGAGATGAACCGGCGCCAGCGGCTGTACAAGCGGCTCAACCTCCTTGTGTTGCGGCATCTCCCGCTCGTCATCGCGCCATCAGCGCATCAAGCAGACGAACTCCAACGTGCGGGGATAGCCCCCGCTTGCCTGCGGATAATTGCCCCGGCCCCCAACTGGACACGCCTCATCGATGAGGCGCGGCGGCCGCTCCCTTCTTCTGCCCAAAGCGATGCAAGCGGCGGCCCCATCTTCTCCTTTGTGGGACGATGCAGCCCGGAACGAGGTGGCGACCTTTTGCTCAAGGCGTTTGCCCGCTTGTTGACGGAGCAACCGCGAGCGCGACTGTGGGTCCTGGGGGACGGGCCGGCGCGTCGCGCCTGGGAGGCTCTGGCATCTCGATTGGACGTGGCCTCGCGCGTGCGCTTCTGGGGCTGGCAAGAGGACGTGGCCGCGTTCATCCGACACAGCACCTTCGTCGTCAACCCCACGCGCGCGGAAACACTGGGATTGGCCGTCATCGAAGCGTTGGGATTGGGAACTCCCGTCATTGCCGCGCCCGTGGGCGGGCTACAGGCTCTGGCCACCATGCCGGGCATCTTGTGGGCGGAGGGGCTCGAACCGGCGGCCTGGGCGCGCGCCATGTCCACCGGACTGGCGCACGCGCGAGAGTGGCGAGCCCGAGCCCATCAGGACGCGCCGCGCGTGCGCGCTGCGTTCTCATTGGAACGCGCGGTGCGCGCCCACGAAGAGGTTTACTTGGAGATTTGAAGCAATGCGCCTGCTGATTGCGCTCGGATTCCCCCCGCAACGTGGGGGCATGCAGCGGTACCTGTACCAACGTTGCTTGCTCTCGCCACAGGAGATGATCGTGGCCGCGCCCGGTCGGGGGCGCAGCGACGCGTGGGATTGCGCCCAGCCCTTCCCCATCTGGCGCTGGCCCGGTGGCCCCACGGGACTTCCCGGCTGGCGGCGGGTTTGGCAAACGTTCTGGGCCTTTGCCGCCCTCCGCCACGCGCGAAGGCATTACCCGGTAGACGTGGTGGAGGTCGGCCAGGCCCTTCCCTTTGGGTTGGTTGGATTGTGGGCGCGCGCGCATCTGGGCCTGCCCTATAGGGTATGGGCGTTTGGGGATGAAATCCTCAAGCCGGCCATGCACCCGCTGGGACGCGCGTTTCTCGCGCCTGTACTACGCCATGCCGACCGAGTGCACACGGTGAGCCGTTACACCGCGGCCCTGGTGCGCCCCTGGGTTTCCGGGGAAAAGGTGCGGGTTGTCCATCCATGGCCGGGCCCGCAGTTTTCTCCAGGGATACAATCCGAGGCCCGGGCTGCTGTGGGGTTGCCCGCGGACGCGCCGGTCCTTCTGACGGTGGCGCGGTTAGAGCCTCGCAAGGGCGTGGATCGCGTCCTCCGGGTACTGCCCGACCTCGTGCAGCACATCCCCGACCTCGTGTACGTCGTCGTGGGGGAAGGCCCCGCGCGCTCGGCATGGGCGAGACTCGCGACCTCGTTGGGGGTTCGGGCACACGTTCGCTGGGTCGGTGCGGTCGAGGATGAGGCCCTGGTCGCGTGGTATCGGGCCGCGGATGTGTTTGTCCTCGTGCCCACCCCCGGTTCGGGCGAAGTGGAGGGCTTTGGGCTTGTGTTTGCCGAAGCCGCGGCCTGCGGGCTCCCGGCGGTGGCCGGCATGAACGGCGGGACGCCCGAGGCCGTGGTGCACGGGCGCACGGGGCTGTTGGTGTTTGATGATTCCGAGCGGGTGCTAATCGACGCGCTGCTTTCCCTGTTGCTCGACCGGGCCCGCCGCGCTACAATGGCGCGTCATGCGTTGGCGCATGCAAACACCCTGCGGGAGAGGGCGCATGCACATGCCCCCTTCCTATAGGGCTGCTACGGCACAAAGGGAACACCGTGTGGGGAATACTGATTGCGCTGTTGGCTGCATGGGTGATCGTCCTTCCCGAAAGCATTGCGCCTTTCCAGGGCGGCAAGGCCATCGTGCTGATTTTGGGGGGCGGATGGGCCCTTGCCTACCCCGGTCTTGTCAACCGCCGCCCCAGGACGATTGCCGAGGCATTGCCGCTGCTGGCCCTCCTCACCATCGCGCTGTCGACCGTTCTCAGCCCTGCCCGTCAGACGGCCTTGTGGGGAAATGACTTTCGGGAGATGGGAGCCCTGGTGTGGGGCGGGGCTATAGTGATGACGTGGGCCTGGGCGCGCGTGCGAGCGGGGCCCTTTCCCCTGGCGCAGACCTTGCTCGCGGGCAGTGGACTCGCCGTGGGGACGCTCCTCTGGGCGCGCATCTTTCCCCCGCGCGGGGCCCTGGCCTCCCTCGCTCCCGCATTTCAAGCCGGTGGAACCCTGGGCAACGCCGCGTTCTTCGCCACCGCCCTTGTGCCCCTGGTTCCCTACTTTTTGGGAATGACGCGTGTGGCGACGCCGGACAAGCGGTGGCGACCGCTGTGGTGGGCGGCGATAGCCTGGTGTGGGGTAGGGATTGTCCTTTCGGGAAGTCGAGCGGGATTGTTGGGGCTCCTGGTGGCCGCGCTGGGCCTGGGCATGGTGTGGCTGCCGCGCCCCTGGCGCTGGGTGTGGGTGGGCATGGTAGGCGTTCCCCCCGCGGTCATCCTCGTTTGGGCGGCCACTCACCCGTACACCTGGGCGTGGGATTTCCTGCACCGCAATGCCACCCTTGCCCAGCGGCTCATCGTCTGGCAGGCCACATTGACCCTGCTGGCGCGCCATCCCTTGCGGGCGATAATCGGGTTTGGGCCGGACACGATGGCTCTCTTCTTCCCTGAGGTCTATCCCCCCGTCCTCATCGGTTACGAACCCGATGTGCAGCCCCACGTTTTCGACCGGGCCCACACCTTGGTGCTGGATGTGTGGCTTTCTTTCGGCATCGTGGGCCTGCTACTGATGGGAGTTGCTCTGGTGGCGTGGACGCGCGCGTGGTGGCGGGCGCGCGGCACCGCCGGAGACGCCTATCGGGACGGCGCGTTCGTGGCTACATGGGCCCTGTTGAGCACCTGGCTCCTCCACTTTCCCATCCCGCCCACCTTGCTGATGGCCGGGCTGTTGGCTGTGGAAGCCGTTCGTCCCGCCCCGGTTACCCCTCGTGCACGCGAGGCGATGGCATTGCCTCGCCTTTGGGGCGTGGGGCTTGGACTTGTGGCGGTGTTCGCGCTGGTGGATGGGGCAGGGCGCGCGCTGCTTGGCGGCCTGGCCTTGGTCGGTGCCGGGCTTTCTCTCCCCTTCGGATGGGGAAGTGGGTTTCTGGAGCCTTTGCTCGTGCCTGCGATTGGCGTGGGTGCCGCTCTCATGGCGGTAGCCGAGGTGCCGGGAGGGGCATCCCTGGTGGCTTTGCTCTTTCTCCTGATTGCCTGGGCGTGGTACGAACGGCACCACATTTCCCGGCGGTGGTGGCCCGTCTTGGCGGCTCTGGCGCTGGTGGCTCCCCCCT
>JALWHQ010000192.1 GCA_026983525.1 Anaerolineae bacterium
ATCGTGGTCTTGTATGCCGTTGTAGTTTTCGTCCTGGAAGATTAGGCCGTCGATGCGGTTGTAGCAGGGGATGAGGGTGTAGATGTAGGCAGCGCCCCATGCTCCGTTGTTTGGCCCTGTCCGCTCGTTGGGATTCCCCACGATGATGATGGAGGCGTCTTGAGAGACGCCAAATTGACGTGAGCGGCCGAAGCTGTAGGTGCGTGGAGTCCCTGGCGGGGGCAGGATGGTGGTTTCATGTTCCCAGCGTCCGTTCACGCGTCGGTAGATGTGGACGTGGTCTTTTTTATAGTGCCCTACAATGAGGGTGCGGTCGTCGGGGGCAAGGGTTAGGTTAGCCCCTAAATGGGACTCCTCGCTTCTGTCTGGAACTTCTATCACTTGAGTCTGGTTCCAAGCGTTTCCCACTTTTTCGTACACGAAAATCCTACCCTGATGTATGCTGGTCCCCACATCATACTGGAAAGCCCCCACTATGAGCATCTTGCCCTGAGAGTCCAACTGCTGAACGTAGCCAAACAGGCTCTCTTTCTGGGGAGTGTCCAGTCGAGCTGTCTTGACCCAATTGCCACCAATTTTCTCGAAGATATATACCCATGATGTGTTCCATTGTCCCTGGGGATAGTTAAGATCCTCTATGGCAGTGACGGTTAGAACCTGACCATTAGCGGAAATGTTTGTAACAACCCCAAAGTCATGTCCCGGTTTAAGAGAAGTGGGCTGGAGTTGCAATTTTTCCACCCAGGTGTTTCCCTGTCGCTCGTAGATGTACACCCGTCCCTTGTAGTCGCCGCCAAACGGTGCTCCAATAACAAGGGTACGCCAGTCCTCTGTAACGTCGAACCAGTATCCGAAGTGCATTTCGGGTATACCGTTGGAGGGTGTGAGGGTTTGGTGCAAGGTCCAGGTCCATGAGCCCGGGCTGCGTGTGTAGACGTACACGGTTCCTTGTTTTGTGTTCCCCCCTACATTCGTCCTGGGGGCCCCTACCAACAGGGTTCGGCCATCCGGCGAGATTGCCAGATGGAACCCATAGTATTGTTGGTCATTTCCACTGGGCGATTCCAGGCGTGAGCGTTGTATCCACTTGTCGCCTACTCGTTCGAAGACAAACACCAGGCCTTCGTCCACATAAGGG
>JALWHQ010000193.1 GCA_026983525.1 Anaerolineae bacterium
CCAGCATCGGCGCGAGCAGACGGTAGGGGAAGGGGATCCCATGGAAAATTTTGGCAGAAGGTTTCTCGCCGGTCATCACTCTTCTACAGAGAGAACATGGTCAAGATGGGAGAGAAGGGACGGTGGACGATAGACGATGGACGATGGACATCAAACGGCGGCCCGTCATCGCCATCTATGGTCCATCGTCCATCGTCCATGGTCTCATAGCTCTACTTCTTGCCCACGATTTCACGTACCTTGTCCGCGGCGTCCTTGAGGGCCTGGTCCACGCTCTTCTCGCCCGCGACGGCCGCGTTCAGTTCCTCACCCACAACCTGGATGATCTCCTCGGCCTTGGGCCCGCGCGCCAGCGGCTCCGAGTTCCCCAGGATCTTGAGCACGGTCTGGTAGTAATCCTTGCCGTAGCCCTTCTCCCACACCTCGGGGTCGTTCATGACGCTGGAGCGGGTGGGCGCGCCGCCCATGATCACGCGCTCCTTGTCCACCTGCTTGGAGGTGAGCCAGGAGATGAAGGTCCAGGCCTCATCCTTGTATTTGGTGTTGTGAGGAATGGCCCAGTGCCACGCGCCCAACACAGCCTTGCCACCCGGCACGGGGTAAAGCGCGAACTTGCCTGCCAGGTCCCCCGCGGGGCCCTCGGGGTTGTTCAGGGTGGGCAGCATCCAGTTGTAACTCATCATGGTCGCGGCTTGACCCGCTGCCATAGCCCGCAATGCTTCGTCAAAGCCCCAGTTCAGGGAGTTGGGTGGCGCCGCGGTGTTATAGGCCTCGATGTACATGGAGAGAGCGCGCTTACCCGCATCGTTGTCCAGAATGACGTTGCCCTGTTCGTCGAACAGGTTGCCACCCGCGGCGTAGAGCCAGTTCTTCCATTCCTCAAAAATCTTGTACCCGCGCTGAGGCTGCATGGCTGCGCCGTAGAATCCCTTGTCCTTGTCCGTCAGGCTTTGAATGGTCTTCAGGTAGTCGTCCAGGGTCGTGGGCACCTCAATGCCCTTCTCGTCGAAGATGTCCTGGCGGACGATGAGGCCCAGCGCGTAGTTGTAGTAGGGTACGCCGTAAATCTTGCCGTTGACCACGCCGATCTCGCGAATGGGCGCCACGAAGTCATTGAAATCGTACCCCGGC
>JALWHQ010000194.1 GCA_026983525.1 Anaerolineae bacterium
GTTGCGCCGGCGCAACCAGCGGTATCCCGCCTCGGTCAGGGCAAAGCGCGTCCCCTCCGCATCCACCATCACCCCACCCAACCAGAACAAGGGGCCGGTGAGATAAAAGTGCACCAATCGACCTTCCACCCGCTCCCACGACTCGAACCCCCGTAACACCTCACCCGTCTCCGCTTCCCGAATGACCCACTGTTGGTAATCCCCATCCGGTCGCAGGAAGTCCGGGTCGTGCTCGTGCATCCACGCGATGAGGTCTTCGATGCGGTACCAGGCATTCGTCGTTAAGTCGTGCAGGTGGCGGAGCACTCGCTCGCGAGCCCCCACCGGATCCCCCGGCGCTATAGGCGATACACACTGGAGAGCGGACACAAACGTCAGGTCGTGCCAGCGCTTGCTTTCGGCCCAGGCCCGCCACACGATAAGACGCTGATAGGCGATGGGTTGTTTCAACCAGCGAGCCAGGCGTTTGCCGTGCACGCGCAAACGGTTCCCTTCTTGGTAAAGCAAGCCCAGCGTGCGGGCGTGGTGGAAGAGCAGGTGGACGCGCGCGGGCGGACGGTGGAGCGCGGTCGGTTCCAGAGGAACAATGAAGCGCTCGCCCAGGCGGGCCAACGGCGCCCGCAAGGGCAATCCCTCCCAGTCCACTTCCAATCCTTCGTTGTACGCGAATGCCAGGAGCATGGTCAGGTCATTGATGAAAGCGTGCCCACTCTGGCGAATGATATCCGGTGGCTCCTGGGTAGGGATGGCAAGGGCACGGCGCGGGGCGTCTTCCTCGGACAAGAGCAAGCGGATGTCGTCGGGGACGTATACCACTTCGGCCAGGTGATCCCCCAACTGGGTTGTGGTGCGGAACACCAGGCAACGGTACACGAGTTCTTCCCCGGGACTGAGGGGCGCGCGCCAGGGTTGTTCGCGCAGCAGGCGCCGGGGGCCCAGGTCACGAACGGGCCCCCAACGGCGGACGAAAGTGGGCCAGGCCATGGGGGGATCGAAGGTGGCGACGATGTGCAGGGCCGCGCGCGCGGCGGGAGAGAGGCTCTCATACATGGCTTTGAACACCGCGGGCGTGAGCATGTGCGCGGCCAGGTCTGCCGCCCCTTGTTCGGGGGAGCGCACCACAAGGGGCAGGCCCCAATAGCGGGCCACTTCCTCCAGGAGGGGAGAACTGTGTTGGATCAGGGATTGACGTAGGCCGCGCATCACGTGTCTTTCGTTGACCCTATGGACGTGTTTTTGGAAACTTGGGTATGAAATGTGGGTATCGGGTATCGGATATCAGGTATCTGGTACTGGATATCTGATACCCGATACCCGATATCTGATACCCAATACCTGACACCCGTTTAAGCCCACGTGCTGAGTGCGCCAATCTCAATTTGGGGCAGGGCAACGTGCACGGTATAATGAGAGCCACACAAACGAGAGATCCGTGTAGGTTGGTGTGTACCATGGGCAACGACAAACTGCGTTCCACCCGCACCCGCTGGGGCGTTTTATATGCATTGAAGGAAGACCTGCGACTTGCCTGGGCCTTGCTCAAAGACCCGCGCGTTCCCACCTGGGTCAAGGTGCTCGTGCCCGGCCTGGCCCTGGGCTACATCCTCTCTCCTGTGGACTTCTTGCCCGACATTGTGCCCTTTCTGGGCGAAATCGACGACGTGATGGTCTTCCTGCTTCTCCTGCGCCTCTTTATCTCGCTCAGCCCTGAGTACGTCGTGCAGGAGGTGGAAGCCCGACTGCGCGGGGTTTCTCCCCCATCACCGGATGTCATCGAGGGACGGTATCGGGTGGTGGACGAGAAGTAGGCGCGCGAGGTTACTGCTCGACGATCAATTCGACCTCGCGCACGTCCACCTCCTGCGCCCAGATGCGTCCATTTTCCTCCCACCACAGGTCGTAGCGCGCTCTTCCCTCCCCCAGTGGGACGTGTCGTGCCCAGAAACCCCACTTGCCCCGCACCGCATCCACGCCTTCAGGAAGTGCGTCCACCGGTCGCGGCTCCCCTTGCACCAGACGCCACCCCCGCATTGTGGGGCGATCCCAATCCTGCAATGAGCAAATGATGTACACGCTGTCCGGGTAGAACGCCTGGCGCGCGTCGGTGGCCGAGGGGTACGGAGCCGAGACAGGGTGTGAGTGGTAAATCGCCACCATTTGCTCGCCCCGCTCCTCAAATTCCACCTGCTTGAGCAACGTGTGAGGATCGACGGTGTAGTTGATCTCGCGCTCGTCGGCGATGTTTTGGGCGCGGTACAACTGCGTTGCCCGATTGCCCTTACCGGCGATGATCCCGCACACTTCTTCTGGGTATCCCTCGCGCGCGTGGGCGATGATTTCCTCGTAAATCTCCCGAGGCAAGAACAGGCGCTCCTCGCTCAACGCTCTTCCTCCCTTCCTTCCTTGTGGTTATGGGACGTGTCGTTACCCCATCAGGCGCCCCACGAAGGGGTTGTACAGTTTCTCGTGGGCTACGGTGGTAAAGGGGCCATGTCCCGGCAACAGGCGATACTCATCGGGCAGGGTAAAAATCACGCGGTGGATGCTTGCCACAAGGGCGTCGAAATCCCCGCCGGGGAAATCGGTGCGCCCCACACCCTCATAGAAAATCAAATCCCCGGTGAAGGCCTGATGGCGCGCGTGGTCGATGAGGGTCACCGAGCCGGGGGAGTGTCCCGGGGTGTGGGCGATGTCCAGGCGAATTTCCCCGAATTGAAGGGACTCGCCGGGCACGAGGTGCGCGTCAACGCGCGGCATGGGGCCGGGGTCGAAGCCCATCCACGCCCGGGTGACTTCACGCTGACGGGCCAGCACGGGCTCATCGTCGGGATGCAGGTAAAAGGGGATGGAGTCTCCCTCCCGCAGGGCATCGACGCCCAACACGTGATCGAAGTGGGCGTGGGTCGCCACTATAGCGACAAGGGTCAGATTGTGCCGTTCCAGCATTCCCCGAATGGCCTGGGGATGCCCACCCGGGTCGATGACGATGGCCTGATGAGTTTGCTCACACCCCAGGATGAAGCAGTTCACCTGCAACGGCCCGACGACTAAATGTTCCAAAATCACCGCTCGTGCCCCCCGATGATATAAGGTTCTCCCGCATTCACTTTCGTGGCGTAACGCGCACTGTGCCCAAGGGGATGGCATTCCCCACCGGAGATTCCCCCTTCTCCAGTTGGAGCCGCAACCCGTAGGTGTCCGGTTTCAGGTCGGGGGGAAGGTACAGGTCGAATTCCCCGCGCACGACTTCCCCCTCCTCCCACTCGGTCGTGGGATATGTCGGCCCGGCCAAGTCATCGCTCAGACTGGCCACCGCGTTCCCCCACCCATCCACCAGGGAAAGGGCCGCGCGCCAGCGGGCCGCGGGCTTCTTTGCTGCTTGCCAGAAAATGGTCACGTGCACGAAATCGCCCGGATGGATGGGCGTATCGGGCGCGTGGCGAAATCCGCGCTTGTAGCGATTATACCCCAACACACGAATCGGGCCGACCTGCTCATCCACCCGGTAGCGAATGGGGAGCACTTCGACCGGCGGCGGTGTTGCCGGCCGCGCCACAACCAATCGCCAGGGGAATTCGTAGAAATCACCCTGTTGTTGCCCGTAGCGGACGGGCAACCGCTGGCCGTTGGTGGCGTCGTACATGCCTGCAATGAGCCGGTACTCGCCCGGGGGCGTTGCCAACGGAATAAGGAGCCCGTAGTTATCCTCGATGACGTCTCCCGCCTGCCAGGTGGACGTGGGGCGCGACCCCCCGGCCGGTTCCGAATCCCGCTGCGCGATCAATCGGTCTCCCGGCCCCAGCAGTTGGAGAAACACCTTGTACCTTTGTTGGATGGGAGCCCGCGCGCGCCACCGCAGCCGCACCTGCACCACATCGCCCGGCGCGGCTTCCCGTTGCCACACCGCCACATGTTCCAGTCGAATGTGCTCCCCCAGGCTGACCTGAACATCCTGGCTGAACGCGCCCTCCTCGGTCGTGCGGACGGTGGCATAGATCAGGAAGCGCACATTGCCCTGCCACACGTCCAGGGCCTTGTACGCGTGGGTGTCCAACCAGCGCTCCATAATCCCCTGTGGATCGCTCTCGTTTGTGGCCCAGAGAAGCACGAACAGTTTGTCGTGGACTTCGGAGATGGTGGCCAGCCTCTGTTCCAGTCGTTTGGGATTGGGTGGGCGCTCTTCGGGCAGTCGATAGACGGGCAGGTTCCCCCGATAATAGTAATGGAAGACATCCCACTGTCCGGGAGCGTTGAGGATGATGGCGTCGTTGGGGCCAGCAACGGCCTCGATGTAGTGCACGATACCGCGATAGTCATCGCGCGCGGCCGCCGGGTCATAATAATAGCGGCTAAGAGCAATGCCCTGGAGAACAAGCAGCCCCACGAGAGTGAGGCCAACCCAGCCCCCCGCCGATATGCGAACCCAACGCGCGGCCCGATCACGCCACAGTTCCCACGGCGTCAGTATCCCCCGGGCCAGCAGAACCAGCAAGGGGGGCACGGATAGGATCAGGAACTTGAGGTAGGCCGGGGTGAAGATGTTCAGCGCGGCCATTGTCGTGGCCGGAACCACGAGCCACAGCAAGGGGAAGACCCAGGAGAGCCAGTGAACACGACGGCCGCGCCAGGGCCACAGCGCGACAATGACCAGGGCCCCCCACAGCCAGAGCCAGCGCGCGAGCGATTCGGGGGGCACGGGGCCCAGGGTCAGCCAACGCCAGGCAACGGGCAGGGCGTCCCTGAAAGGGATGGGGTGAGCAGGCCGAGGCCAGGCGTGTACCCGCGCCAGGGCAACGGGCAGCCAGGGCATGTACAGGAGAAGTGCGGCCAGGTTACACGTCATCAGGCGAATGACGCGCGGGACCAGGGGGATCGTGCGTCGCGTCGTGTACATCCAGGCCACGTACACGACGGCAAAAATCACCATGACCACCGGAAACGCGTAGTGGGTCCACAGCCCCGCGGCCAGAGCAAGGGCCAGAACAATGTCCCACTTCCCCAACAGCAGTGCCGGATGGTGAGGAGAAACGTGGAGTGCCCCCCCTGTGACGACCCGACTTTCCCCCCGGGCCAGGGCCGCGTCGGCCAGGGCCAGGCGGGCGCGCCCTTCCCGCAGGATGAGGGTGAGGAGAGCGTACGCGGCCAAGGTAGCCCACAGGGCGACGAAGATGTACATGCGCGCTTCCTGGGCATAGTACACCAACGCCGGGTGAAACGCGGCCAGAAGGCCCGCCACTCGCCCCGTGGCATCCCCCCAAAGTCGTCGGGCCAGGAGCCAGACGAGGAGCACGACCGCAACCCCGGCCACCGCGGACAGGCTGCGAATGGCGAATTCCGAAAAGCCAAACGCGCGCGTCCAAAGGTGGAGGAGCACATAATACAGGGGCGGGTGGATGTCCAGCGCCGCGTGCTTCCAGATGTCGGGCAAGGAACGCATAGCCTGGGCGATGGAATTGCCCTCGTCGCTCCAGAAACTCTGGGCGGTGAGACGGTGAAAATTGAGGAGCAGGGACATCAGGGCAAGGGCTATGCCCTCGGCCAGGGTGAGGCGGGGCCAGGCGACGGTGGCGCGCGCTCGGCCTGTGCTCGCAGCAGCAGACCTTGTGTCGGTATTTCGTTGTCCCCTTTTGCGGGATCCCTTAGGTCGGGCCACCGATGACATCCTCCGGGCGAACGTGATGCCCTTCAAATCGACGGACCACATTCATGGGGTCACCCCCCTGTTCCAGGGCTTGAATAAAGGCGTCGACAATTAGGTGAAGGGCCAGGGGCGGGGGTGAAAAGGGCACGAACGTGGAGGCGCGTGCCCGTCGAAGGGCTTCATCCAGTTGCGACAGGTCGCGACACCAGATGAGGTGCCCCTTCTCGTCCAGGTAACTCAGCAAGTCCTGTTGATGCTGGTCGTACCGGTCAGGATTGTCCACCCCCACCAGGGGCAGACCCCGCCGCGTGACTTCCAGGGTTGTGCCCACGCCGCCGTGGGAGACGACGAGGGCCGCGCGCTCGTAGTAGGGCGCGAGGCTGGGCGCGTGACGAAACCACGCGGCGTGTCGGGGTTCGTACCGGCCCACCCCGATCTGCATCACAACCGGCAAGTCCAGTTTTGGCGCCAGCGCGTCCATGGCCCGCACGAGTGCATCGAAATCCCCCGACCCCACCGTCACAAAGATAAAGGGGCCATCGGGTAAAGGAAGGGGAGGCGCGGTCTGGTCGGGCATCTCCTCTTCATCCAGCCCGTGGAGCATGCCCGCGTAGATGGCGCGCGGGTACGCGGTTTCGATGAGGTCCGGCCATTGGACAAAGAACAGGTTGACGAAGCGATGAACGAGGCGTCCCGTGCGCGAGGGCATTCGCACCCGGGCGCCATTCTCCACATAGATGACCGGAATGCCAAAGAGTCGGGCCAGGTATGTGATGGGCACCCCCACGCCCGGCCCGGAGTGAATCACGGCATGGGGACGCACACGCCGCAGGACGTGCAGCGACTGCCACGTGAGGCGGATGTGGCCCCAGGCAATTCGGACCGCCTTGTCTTGCTTCTCCTGGGGGCGATTCACTCGATGAATGGGGCCCGGGATGGGGATCTTCTGCTCGCTGAGGCGGTCCTCCTCGACCAGCATGTACGCGTACGCGTAGCGCGGGCCCAGCAGCCGGACCAGGCGCACCATTTCTACTGTATGTCCTCCTTCGCCCAGCACAACCAGGAGGCGAAGGGGAGGGGCCGATGAGCGTTCGGTTCCCATGGGCGTCACGTTGTGTTCCCACGAAGCACACGCTCGTACACGTCCAACACGCGCCGGGCGCTCGCTTCCAGGGAAAGATGGTGTACCCGTTCTCGTCCGTTGGTGCGACGACCAAAACGCAGAGCCTTAGCAAGGGCCTCGGCCGTGCCCTCCACAGTGCGGTCGCAGAAGAAGCAGCCCTCCGTGTCGCCGATAACGTCTCGCGTATCCCCCAGGTCGCCGGTGACAATGGGCAGGTTGCAGGCCATGGCTTCCTTGATGACCATGGGTGACCCTTCCACTTGGGAGACCAGCACCAGCACATCGGCCGCGTTCATGTAGAGGGGAACACGTTCGTGGGGCTCCCCGCTGGCGATGAGCAACTCTACCGGCCACCCCTGGGCTTTCAGGCGTTGCACAGCCCCCTCGACAACGTGGATGCGCTTGTCGGGGCGGCGCTGCCCGGCAAAGAGCACCAACTTCCTGTCCAAAGGAAGGCCCAGTTGTTTGCGGGCCTCTTCTTGGGGCATGGGGCGAAACAGGTTCAGGTCAATTCCCGGAGGAATGATGGCGTCGGCACGTTGGCCCAGGTGGGCTTCCACCCACCGACTGGTCACGATGACCGCGTCCGCGCGACGGGCGCACAGCCGCGTCACCCGGGCTACCCCCGGCAAGACGACCTCGATCCCGTGCACGGTGATGACCGTTGGCTTCCACCATTGAGCGCAACCGACCAGGCCGGTGAGTCCGTAATGGATGTGGACGAGGTCATACGGTCGGGCTTGGAGATGTCGCCAGTAGGCGGGCAGAGCAAGGGCATAGTTGAGTTTGTTCGCCCGTCCGTTGACGAAAAAGACGTCTACGGCCACGCCGAGATTGCGCAGGGCCTGCACCTCGTCGTACACGAATGTACCGAAGTAAGGGGCGCCCTCGTGGGGATACAGATTGGTCACCACCAGCACCTTGGGACGTCCTCGTCCAAATTGCCTGTCTGGAAAGAACATGTACGGCCTGGCCATACCCTTACGTCGCCTTCCCTTGCAATGTGTCACGCCGCACCATATCGTACACGTCCAGGTGCTTTTTTGCCAGAGGACGGGGGTGGAAGCGTTGGCGGGCCTCCGCGCGCGCGGCTCGTCCCATCTCGGCACAGCGCTCCGGGTCCTGCAGGGCCGAGGCAAGCGCGTCGGCCAGGGTGCCTTCGTCATTCGGGGGCACAAGCCAGCCCGTCTCCCCCTCGCGGACCATGTAGGGCACGCCCCCCACGGCCGTGGCGATGACGGGGCGGCCCGCGGCCAGGGCTTCGGCCACGACGACCGGCGCGGTCTCCTGCACCGAGGCCAGAGCAACAACCTGCGCGCGGCCATACGCCTTGGCCAACTCGGCGGGACTCATCGGTCCCACAAAGTGGACACGGTCGCCGACGCCACCGGCACGGGCAGCGTCTCGACACAGGGCCGTGTACTTGGGGAACGGGTCGGTTTCTCCCACAATGAACAGTTGGGCATGAGGGAACCGGTCGGCGATGCGGGCAAAGGCCCGTATTAAGTGGTGAATGCCCTTGCGCGGGATGACCCGTGCCACGCAGAGAATGGTTCCGGGCTCCACGGCATTTTCAGGCACGTCGAAGTAGCGCGGGTCGACCGGGTTCTCGATGAAGTGGACGCGGGCGCGCAGCCACGGGTACGCTTCCAGCACGTAGGGGCTGATGGCGATGACGTCGCGCACTTTGGTGAGCGTCCAGCGCTCGAACCAGCGGTCGACCTCGATGGAGAGACGGGCCCGCCAATCCCAAATGGTGGGCGCCTCGCGCGCGACAATGCCGTGCACCGTCACCACATGGGGGTAGGAGGACGTGGCCGCGGCTGCGGCGTACAGCGTGGACCCATGTCCATGTACCACGTCTGGCGCAATAGTGGTCAGTGCCCGACGCATCAGGCGCACGCTGGGTTGGTGCCACAACAGGCGGGTTTTGGGCGGCGTAGGAAAGAGGTGCACACGCACATCCCCGTGGTTGAACTCCCGGGGGCGGGGAACGCCCGGACGCAGGGTGACAATGTGCACCTCCACATCGGGAAACGTGGTCAGGGTGTGCGCCAGCAGGTAGGTGACGCTTTCCACCCCACCGGCGATGTGGTCGGGGTCAGGAGGATATAGCCCGAGGATGGCGACGCGCACGCCTACGCCTCCTTCGCGTCCATGGGATGGTGCGCGTGCGTGTGGGCCATGTAGCCCAGGATGCTGCCCATGAGGGTGTAGAAGACGATGTTGCTGAACTGGGCCGGATCCGCGTCGATGGTGAGGATCATGATCACGTAGGCGAGCAAGGAGGCCAGCGCGACCACGGCCCAGCCACTCTTGGCCTCGGCCGTTGTACCCACTCCCAGGGCGGATTGCCACAGTCCCGAGAAGCGCTTTTCCACGCCTTCTCGCAACTGGCGATAGCGGATAATGGCCTCGCGGGCCATGCCGATAAGCATGAGCACATATCCGCCAAAGGCGATCAGCCCGGCCTGGGAGAGAATCCCCATGAAGGTGTTGTGGGGCGAGGGAATCCACTTGTCGTCGATTTTCTCGAAAATGCCCCGCTGCAGGGTAACAATTCCGTAGTTGGGATAGCCGATGCCGAAAATCGGCGACTCTCGCCACAGCGTCCAGGCGGCTTCGATGGCTTTGGCCCGGTCGCGCACGGACGCCTGATTGTTCAGGCGTCGCACATAGAACTCCGTACGCGTGAACGACCCCCACATGAGCACCAGGGCCAAGAGTCCGGCCAGAAGGGAGGGGACGAAGACGCGCCGCCAGCGGGGAAAGCGCACGGCCATCACCAGCGTTACCACAAAGGCAGCCAGGTAACCGGCTCGGTTGTAGAGGAAAACCACGGTGACCAACATGAGTCCAATGAAGGCCAGGTAAGCCCACCGTTTGTAAGGCGTCATGGCCCGCACGTAACGGTAAATGGCTAACGGCAGTATTACGGTGATAATGGTCGCGTGGTAGGCCGGGTTGCCCAACAGTCCCGTGACGCGACGCAAGCCCGCTGTGTAAAGTCCCATTCGTCCCCAGGGGTAGAACCAAATAACGCCCGTCCACGATTCATGCAGGGCAATGACAGCGATGTAGAGGGCAATCACAAAGAAGACATTGACCATCCACTGCAGGTGTTTCTCGTTCGTGACGAGAACTCGCGCCGAGAGGTACACGAGCAACGGGACAACATACGCGTCGAAGGCGACTTGCAGCGCGGGCAGGATTCCGTTTCTTGCCATGCGGGTTGCCAGAAGCATTCCACCGACGAACATCACCATACCGATCTCTGTCCACCCCAGAGCGGGAAGAGCGCGTCGCCCAGCGGCCAGTTGGGCCAGGAGGACAAAACCCACGCTGAGGACGCCCATCCGCACCAGGCTAATGTCGGGCACCCCGGCTCCCAGGTGAAGGTCCAAATGCCAAAACGGTGCGAAGGGGGCAAGTACGATCCAGAAGGAAAACCCCACAAGGGGATTGAGAACGACCAAAAGCACGGTAAACCCCTGGGTGATGAGCGCGACGAACCGTTCCCACCCACGACCTGTCAGGGTGCCTACAAGCCATACCCCCACAGCGATAGCGATTCCGGCCTGGGCAATGGTTAGGATTGAGCGCGCAACATAACCCCGAGCCCGTGTCGTGAGCATAGCATCGACCTTTTTACGATTCAGGTACGAGAACAGGAGGGATAGTCTTGATTCTACGTTGACGATGGACCATGGACGATGGTCAATACCCCCTCATCCGCGCAAGGTGAGTGTTGGAATCTGGCCGAAACACCGAGAACGTTCGGAAATCTGTGTTCTCCACGCCCCCACCCCTTCCCTGGAGTTTGGCCTCTTCTCCTTCGCGACCGCCATACACCACCCGCATTCACCCCCACGCTCTCGTTCAGTTAAGCGAGAACTGCGTCGTAGATGTGCATGATGCGACGGGCGGCTTCGTCGGCGCGGAAGCGTGTTGCCACGTCCCGCCTCCCTGCTTCCCCCATCTGCCGGGCTTTCTCCGGGTTCTGCAATAAGTCGAGAATAGCCGCGGCCGTGGCTCGCGCGTCCCCCTGCGGGACCAGATACCCCGTTTCGCCCTCACGCACGATTTCCACCGTGCCACCCCCGCGCGTGGCCACCACCGGCCGGGCCGCGGCCATGCCCTCGATAATCACCCGCCCAAAGGGCTCGTCCCGTATCGACGCGTGGACGAGCACGTCCACCAGGGGGTAGAGATCCAGCACATCATCCCGATGCCCCAGGAAGTGGACGTTCTCGCCGATGCCCAGGCGATTCGCCTGTTCCCTCAGCGTTTGCACGTAACCCGGGGCCGTGATTTCCTCCGCGCCCACAACCAGCACCTGTACCTCGGGCAATTCCCGTGCGACCAGAGCCGCCGCCTCGATGAACACCGTGTGCCCCTTCCACGGAACCAGCCGGCTGAAAATGCCGATGGTGGGACGACCGGGATGGATACCCAAAATTTCGTAAAGTTCTGGCCGCGGTTGGGTGGGCACGTCCTGAACGTCCAGCCCATTGTAGACCACGTGTACACGGGCGTCAATTGCCCCCTGCGCCACCAGGCGTCGAGCCACCGCCTGGGAAATGCACACAAAGGCACGCACCGTGCGCGCCAACAGGCGATCCCATATGTTCCATGTCTCCCACCCGCGCACGTGGCACACCGTGGGAATGCCTTCTCGGTACGCGGCCAGCGCGCCCGCGCGGTTAATCACGAGTTCCGCGTTCAGGTGGACAAGGTCGGGTTGGGCGTCGCGGATGACGCGGCGGATGCGCTGGGCCTCGGGGTAGATGCGGCGGTACCAGGTCCCGAGGGCACCGCCCGTGTGCCAGACGCGCGCCAGGCGACGGTGCGAGCGCACCCACGCGCCGATTCTTCCACGACGAACCGCGTCCAACCCAGGGCCGAAGGAAACGCCATGTCCCTGGTGGCTTGGTATCGTCCACACGGGGATGTTGGCTTCACGAAATTGGCGTGCCGCAGGGTTGACCTGGGAGAGCAGGACAAGGGGTTGATAACGGCCCGAGTCCAGGCCGCGCACCAAATACCTGAGACTGACGATGGAGCCCGCGGGGGTGGGGGCCAGGTCGATAAAGAGGACCCGGCGGGGTGTCATAGGGCCTCCTGCTTCGACGAAGTGGGCGGCCGAACCCGGACGGACAACCGCTCCATGACTTCAAGCACCAGGGAGAGAATGATGCCCAGCATGGCTGCGAGCGCGGCTCCATACAACACCAAGCGCGACGTCCGTTTGGGCGCGGGCTGCACGGGCTCGCGCGCGGGCTCGACGACACGGAGGTACCCGTTGTGCAATGCCTGCGCTTCCTTGGTCTTGGCCTCGTTCAGTTTGTCGACCAGGAACGCGTGGTGATCTTCGGCCTTTTTGACCGCGTTCACCAGGGCGTCGTACTCCCCCTCCAGGCCGATGAGTTCGGCCAACCGGTTCTTGTACTGGGTGATGAGGTGCTCATAACTGGTAAGGGCCGTGCGCTGGGACGCCAGGGTGACCTCATCGGCGAGGGCTTCATCTTCCAGGGCATCCGCTTGCTTGGTGAGGTAGTCCGCCCGATCCGGGTCTTGGGCCCGAACCCGGGTGGCTTCCTCGCGCAGGGCTTTGGCCTTCTCGCGGGTGACGCGAGCCCGTGTCGACAAGCGGTCGATCTCGATTTGGGTGCGGTCCCGTTCCAACTGAAGGGCACGAATCTGATCCTGAAGGGAAACCGCCTCGCGCCGGATGTCCGTGAGGTTGTACTTGAGCAGGAACTTGCGCAGATTGTCGCGCGCTTTAGAGAGTTCCTCGGCCTGCTCTTGGACTTGCTTCTCAATGAAGATGCGCGCCTCTGTGATGGTGCGCGTGCGCTCGCGACGATAGTGTTCCAACGCTTTCTGGATGTGCACGTCGGCCATGCGCTTGGCGAGGGTCGCCGATTCGATGTTCACATACGTTACCTGGATGAACTCGCCCCCCATGCCGGGCCAGGCCGCCTTGATAATGTCGTCCGCGGTCAGATTCGTTCCCAATTCCTCGTTGATCTGGCGTGCGGTTTCCCAGGCAACATCGCGATTGCGCAACGTATCCATGAACTCGATGCCCGTACGCTTTATCTGCTCGGCGGTGTTGGGATAACGTAGGGGGGTGAACAACGCCACGTCTTCCGGCTCCACGGCGAGCACCTGTAACCGGACGGTGGCCTGGTACTTGGGCGGCCGCGTGGATTCGATGGCGTAAATGCCCCCCACAGTAACCAACACAAGCAAGGCAATGAGCCAGAATCGTTTCAGCACTATCTGAACGTATGGCTTGATCTCACCCATGTGTCCTCGATACCTCACCCCTCATTGTTCGCCTGTCACGTAGGGAAGATGCCGGACCGGTGACCGGCAAGCCACAGCATCCTCTACTGCGCGGCACATTCTACCACGCGATGGGGGATGGGCCTAACGAAATACTTGCCCATGTCAGAAACGTCATTCAAGCGACAGGTTGGCGAGAGGTAAATGACCGGAAACGCGCGTTTGCATGTGCTACATTGTACGGTGAGGGAGCAATCACAAAGTGATGGGTGCAGGCGTATGAGGGGCAAGGGAGGAGAGCCGTGGATCCGCGCATCATCATGCATGTGTTCATTGCCGGATTTTTCTTAGGCGTGGCCGCAGCCATTATGGGCTTGAGCGTGCTCGCGGTACTCGTCGAAGGTGGGGAGGTGGGTGAAGCATCCTTTGGCTTCGTCCTGGCGCTGGCCGCGTTCGTCATCGCCGTCTACTTCCTCTACTTGGCCCTCACCCTCTAACCTCCCACCGCATCCTTTGGCCATTTGCTCGTCCACCACTCTTCAAGTACGATCCCCCGATGGGCGACATAAACAGGTGTCTCTAATAACCTGATACCCAATATCTACCATGAACGCAACCTACCATATCATTCGCCGTCGACGCCGGCGGCGCTTGGCGAACAAACCACCATCCTTTGGCGTCTGGCTGGCGCGCTTTGTCGTGGCCGTGCTTTTGGTGACGATGGTCGCCACGACCGCGGTCACCGCGGCCGCGGCGGGCGCGGTCGCGGGCGTGTACATGTACTTCGCGCGGCAGTTGCCCGACCCCAGCGTCATCGAGACCGCGCAGGAGGAGTTCCAGACAGTCAAAATCTACGACCGCACGGGCAAGCACCTGCTGTACGAGGCCATCGACCCGCGGCCCTTCCGGGGAGATCGCACCTACGTGCCCTTGAGCGAGATCTCCCCCTGGGTGATCAAGGCCACCATCGCGCTGGAGGACCGCAGTTTCTACGAGAATCCCGGGGTGAACGTGCGGGGGATCGTGCGCGCGTTCGTCTCCAACCTGCGCGGGGGCGCCATCCAGGGCGGCTCCTCCATCACCCAGCAGTTGATCAAGAACGTGGTCTTCGACTACGAGGAGCGCATCAAGCGCTCCTACACCCGCAAGATCAAAGAGGTCATCCTGGCCATTGAAATTACCCGTCGCTATCCCAAGGACAAAATCCTGGAGTGGTACCTGAACTACAATTTCTACGGTAACAACGCCTATGGCATCGAAGCCGCGGCGCGCGTGTACTTCAACAAAAAGGCCAAAGACCTCAACCTGGCGGAAGCGGCCATGCTCGCGCACCTGCCCCAGTTCCCCGCGCTCAACCCCTTCCAAAATCCCGAAATCGCCAAGCGCCGCCAGTGGCGTGTTCTCCAGGCCATGGTCGAGGCAGGCTACATCACCGAGGAGCAGGCGCGGCAGGCGTACGCGGAGGAGTTGAACCTGCGCGATTCGGTGGCCGAGCGGTACAACATTTCAGCAGCGCCCCACTTTGCGCTCTACGCGCTCAAGGAACTGGAGAAGAAGTTCAACACCCCCGAGGATCCCTACTTCATCTGGCGCAAGGGCGTGGTAGTCTACACGACTTTGGACTACGAACTCCAAAAGGAGGCGGAGCGCATCGCGCGCGAGCAGATCAAGAAGTTGGAGGAGGAAGGGCGGGACGCGCACAACGCGGCGGTGGTCGTCCTGCGCGCGAATACGGGCGAAATCCTGGCCATGGTGGGAAGTGTGGACTTCTACAACAAGGACATCGACGGCGAGGTGAACATGGCCGTCGCGGAGCGTCAGCCTGGCTCCAGTTTCAAGCCCTTTACCTATGCCTACGCCTTTAACACCAAGAAGTTCTACCCCGCCAAGATGGTCCTGGACGTGCGCCAGGTCTTCCCCGACCCCGAAGCGGGCATCTACGTGCCAGAGAACTTCGACCGCCGCTACCACGGTCCCGAAACCATGCGCGAGGCCCTGCAGCGCTCCCACAACATCCCCGCGGTGTGGACCCTCTCCCAGGTGGGGGTGAAGAACGTAGTAGATTTCGCCCACCGCATGGGCATCACCACCCTGACCAAGGACTACTACGGCCTTTCCCTGACCCTGGGCGGCGGCGAGGTGAAACTCATCGACATGGCCTACGCGTTCAGCGTCTTTGCCAACAACGGCCTCATGGTCGGTGAACCCGTCCCGCCCGAGGAGCAACGGCCTGGATACCGCACCCTGAACCCCGTCGCCATCCTGCAGGTGCGAGATAGCGACGGCAACATCCTTTACCAGTACGAGAAGCCTGAAACTCAGCGGGTCATTTCCCCCCAATTGGCCTACATGATGAACAACGTGCTCTCGGACCCGCGGCCGCGGCCGCCCGCGTTTGGCCGTTTTGCCAAGTACTTGGTGTTAGAGGACCGCCCCGTGGCCGCGAAGACGGGCACGAGCAACGACTTCCGCGATGCGTGGACGATTGGCTACACGCCCCAGGTGGTGGTCGGGGTGTGGGTGGGCAACGCGGACAACACGCCCATGAAGCGGGTCTCAGGGGCCATAGGTGCAGCCCCTATTTTCAACGAGGTGATGAAGGCGGCGACAAAGGATCTGCCCCCCGCGGAGTTCTACCGCCCGCCCGGCATCGTGGACGTGGACGTGTGCTGGCCCAGCGGTCTGCTTCCCACGCCCGAGTGCAACGAGGTGGGGAAGGTGATCACGGACATCTTCTTCGAGGATGCCATCCCCACCGAGTACGACAACGTGTGGCGGGCCTTCGAGATCAACAAGGCCAACGGTAAGTTGGCCACGCCCTACACGCCGCCCGAACTGCGCGAGCGCCAGGTTTTCATGATTCTGCCCCCAGAAGCCAACGATTGGATTCGGGAGAATAATGTCCCGCAGCCGCCGCGCGCGTACGATGATGAGTTTGGCCCCACGGTGTTCAACGAGGAGGTGGCCATCATCAGCCCGCGGCCCTTCAGTTACGCCCGCGACATCGTGGAGATTCGGGGCAACGCGCGCGGGGGCAACTTCCAGCGCTACAAGGTGGAGTTCGGCCCTGGCCTCAACCCCACCCAGTGGACGCAAATCGGGCCCGAGCACTACAACCAGGTGGATCGCAATGTGCTCGAGTACTGGGACACGCGCAACCTGGAGGAGGGGCTTTACACCCTGCGGCTGACCGTGTTCGGCAACGATGGCAGTGTGCGCACGGCGGAGACCCAGGTCACAGTGGACAACACGCCGCCCGAGGTGCGCATCGCCAAGCCCGCGGACGGCGACGTCTACGTCATGGAGGACGACGAGTGGGTCACCATCCAGCCCGAAATCGACGAAGCCTGGGCCATGGATCGGGTCGAATTTTACCTGGACGGCGTGAAATTCGCGGAAAGCACGGTGCCTCCCTTCAACCAGAAGTGGACCATCACCATGTCGGACACCATCCCCATCGAGGGTATGGAGCCCATCACAGCCACGCGGCCTATCACCCTGCCCGACGGCACCATCGCCGAGGAGGTGTACACGGTCACCCAGGTGATCACGGAAACCCTGCCCGACGGCAGCCTGCGCCTCATCCAGGAGTGGGACAACGGCTTCATGGTCATTTCGGACACCCACGGCTACACTGAGAGCCACGTGCTGACGGTGAAGGCCATCGACAAGGCGGGCAACGAGGCGGAGAGCGACCCCGTGCGGATTTACATTGTGCACAAGGAGGAGGAAGAGACTGCACGGGCCGTGGACGTGTGGTTCGACGTATGGCATCGGGGATTGCAAAGTGAAAAGTACAAAGTGAAAAGGGAAAGAACCAACCCCCATCCCCCATTTTCACTTTTCACTTTTCACTCTTCACTTGTCTCACATGATTTGCCCCGTATGAGGAGGATGACATCGTGAGCGAACAATTTCAGGTGGTCTTTTGGGTACTCTCTGTTCTCTACATGGGCATTGGCCTCTTCCTTTCGTACCGGGTCTTGCGGGCTCTGGGATACATCCCGATGGATGAGGCTTTTGCCTGGTCAAGTGCGTTCCTTGTGGTGGCCGGCGGATCTGTACTGTACAACGCGTTTCAAAGCATTACATTCAGTGTCCTTCAACTTATCACTCTCCTCACCACCCAGGGAGGCAAAGAGGCCACCATACCCTCGGTGTGGGGCAACGTTCCCGGCTGGATCTATCTTCTCTTTGATATAGGCATCTACCTTCTCACTTTCGCCTTTGTCGTTCGATTTGGGTGGGGGCGCTTACCTGAATTGCTAACCTGGTCTTCTGCAGAAGAAGAGGATGAAGAAGACGCAATCTTACCGGTTGAGGACACCGACGCCCCTGAAAACGAGGGGGAGGAACCATTCTCGGAGACTGAGGGCAACGACGACGATGATGCCCTTTCTTTCTTGGAGCAAGGTTCTCTGTTGCTGGGCGTGTCATATTTGGCGTATAGCCTTCTAACCAACATTCAGCGATTGCTCTTGTTCGTCCCATTCCTACGGCAGCCTCAGCGCACGCCCACAAACGTGGTCGGGTTTGGTTCTGCCTGGGTGGCAGGGCTTGTGCTCTTCGCCATGGTGGCGTATCTGGTGTACAATAAGGTGGCGGAGACGTGATACGTGATACGTGATGCGTGATGCGTAATGCGGAACTTCAACTTTTAACCTTTAACCTTGCAACCTATAATTGCCCATGACCCATATACGAGTAGTCGAGCGGGAGAAAACTGAAGACCAGTCCGCGCCTCGAACCATCGAGGAATTCCTGGCCTGGGGGGATGAGGACACCTGGGCCGAGTGGCGCGATGGAGAAGTCATCATGATGACACCTGCTTCCCTCCAGCACCAGGATATCGTAGGGTTTCTGGCCGCGATCTTGCGCTTTTTCCTCCAGTGCCGCGGGGGCGGACACGTGGTGACAGCCCCTTTTGCCATGCGGCTGAGGAAGAGCGTGCGCGAGCCCGACATTTTGGTCGTCACCGAGGAGCACCTGGACCGAATCACGCCCACGTACTTGGACGGCCCCGCCGACCTGGTGGTGGAGGTGGTCTCGCCTGAGAGCGTGGGCCGCGACCGCGGGGAGAAGTTCTACGAGTACGAGGAAGCGGGCGTGCGCGAGTACTGGCTCATCGACCCCCAGCGCGAGGTGCTGGAGGTGTACGTCCGAGAAGGAGAGCGCTTCAAACTGGCCTTCATGGAGCACACGGGCCGCTACGAGAGTCGCGTCCTCCCTGGCTTTTGGGTCGAGGCCGAGTGGTTCTGGCAGGACCCACTCCCATCCCTGTTCGATATCTTGCGAAAGTTAGCGCTGATTCCATAACGTCCCCCATTCTTGCATCAATGCACTCGTTGCCGGCGGAGAGTGTGCTGTACTCCACTGGAGGTTGCGGTGAGCGCCAAGGGAATTTTGGCTACATTGAAAACGCTAAAGCCAGAACTAAAAAGGCGCTATAAAGTGCGAGAGATAGCCCTCTTTGGATCGTGGGCGCGTGGTGAACAGCACCCGAAGAGTGATATAGATGTGCTGGTTGAATTTGAGGAGGGGGCAGACCTCTTCGATTGGATAGGGCTAACGCTTTATCTGGAAGACGTTTTGGGACGCCCTGTGGACGTGGTGCCGCGCAGGGCGCTCCGACCGGAATTGCGGGACGTAGTGCTGGAGCAGGTGGTAGAAGTATGAGGGACTACCGCATTTATCTGAACGACATACTGGCAGCCATGGAAAGTATTGAGAGATTCATTGAAGGAATGAATTTCGAGATGTTTGAGGCTGATGACAAGACGGCCAGCGCCGTCATAAGGAAACTGGAAATCATTGGGGAAGCGGTAAAGCAGGTGCCTCAGGAGATAAGGGAAAGATATCCGCAAGTGCCTTGGCGAGAAATGGCTGGGATGAGGGATAAGTTGATTCATTTCTACTTTGGCGTAGATTACTCGCTGGTATGGCAGACGATAACGGAGCGAATTCCAGAGATTAAGCAGGAGATCCACCGAATTCTTCAAGAAGAGAGGCGTTGATCTTTGCCTAGCCGATGTTCGATCATCGTCTACTATCTCAAACGTTTGAGGGCGCGGGAGCGATGCCATTGGAACTGACCGTACAACCCAACGATCCCAACCTTATCCCTATTGCCGAGAAAGTTTACGCGGGGGAACGCCTGACGTTCGAGGACGGCGTGACCCTGTTTCGTTCCTTCGACTTGCTCACCATTGGCCAACTGGCGGACTTCGTCAACCGCCAGAGGAATCCCCAGGGGTATGTGTACTTCAACCAGAACCGCCACATCAACCCCACCAATATCTGTGCGTTCCACTGCAACTTCTGCTCCTTTCGTCGTGATCCTGGCGAGCCCGGCGCGTACGCGTACTCTCCCGAGGAGATCGTGGAGCGCATTCGGCCCACGGTGAGCGAGCGGGTAACCGAGTTCCACATCGTGGGCGGGTTGCACACCGAATACGGGTTCGATTATTACCTGGAGGTGCTACGCGCGCTCAAGCGCGCCTACCCCTGGGTGCACTTGAAAGCCTTCACCGCGGTGGAAATCGACTTCTTCGCCCAGATGACAGGCCTGAGCCATGAGGAGGTGCTGCGCCAACTCATGGACGCGGGCCTCGGCTCCATGCCAGGGGGTGGGGCGGAAATCTTCCACCCCGAGATCCGCCGCCGCATTTGTCCCGAGAAGGCCGACGCGGACACGTGGCTCGCGGTGCACCGCACCGCGCACCGTCTGGGGTTGCGTACCAACGCCACCATGCTCTACGGCCACATCGAGAAGTACGAGCACAGGGTAGACCACCTTATCCGCCTGCGGGAACTCCAGGACGAGACGGGTGGCTTTCAGACCTTCATCCCCTTGCGCTACCATCCCGAGAACAACCAACTGGGCAAGCGCGCCACCTGGACGACCGCACACGACACTTTGAAGACCATCGCGGTCAGCCGCTTGATGCTGGACAACTTCCCCCACATCAAAGCCTACTGGATCATGCTCACCCCGCCCATTGCCCAGTTGGCCCTGCACTTCGGCGCGGACGACATCGACGGCACAGTGGTAGAGGAGAAGATTTACCACGAGGCGGGCGCGACCACCGAGCAGCAGTTGGACAAACTGGACCTCATACGTTTGGTGCGGGCCGCGGGGAAGATTCCCGTGGAACGGGACACCCTCTACAACATCATCGAGATCTACGACCGTCCGCTGGAGGAGATTGAGGCCGAGGTCATTGCCCGCCGCAAGCGTCGCATCATCGAGCAGGCGCGCGCGCGACGCCGCGAGCGAGTGGCCTTAACGCTGCAATAGATGGACGATCGGCCGTGATGGGCCTTGTCCGTCGGCTATTTTCCTTCCTGCTGGAGTTGCGTCTCAAACTCTTCGGGGGTGGCGACCTGCGCGGCTGTCAGGTGCAACGCTTGTAAGCGGGCCACATCCTGGATTTGCTCCAACTGGTGGGCTATACGCTCTATCCACGTTCTATCGGGCTGAAGTCGCACCTCCAGAAGTGCCAGGATGCCCTCGCGCCACGCCCTTAGTTCCCCTTGTTGAACACCTTTTTCCAGCCATTTCTGTGCCACCGTGGCCATAATCTCACCTCCTCGCGGCAACGCCTTCACCACCCGCTCCACATCCTCCTCCCCCACGTAGCGCCCCGCCTCCGCCAAGTACCGCAACAGCGCCACCACCGCCTCCACCCCCGTCTCCGCCTCCATCACCTCCCGCATCAACCTGCCTATCGCGTCCAACCGCTCCCGCAACTC